>CAMFKD010000067.1 GCA_945957095.1 uncultured Chlamydiae bacterium | reverse complement strand
CAGATAGCTGTGTTAAGAGGGAGTCCTTAGCTGTTTCAGCAAGAGTAGAAGAGTACGCAGCACCCATGTAAAGTAAGCCGAGATAGACGACAGCCAAGACAGAAATGGCAATGACGCTACCGCGTAATACGAGCGACAGATAGCCTTTCTCAACCCCCTCTTCTGAATGAGTCAGGATATGGATGATGGCTGCTGAGAAGAAGAAAGAGGCGATGAGGTCTTGCGTATTATAGCCCTCTTGCAACCCCATCAAGAAGATTTGAAAGCCGCCATGATTATTGGTTGTCAAGCTCGGATTGTTCCATAGGCCAGCAACGACTACTGCTATCAACGATAACAAAAGTACAGGCGTCAGCACCTTACCTAGGATGGTAAGGATCCGGCTTTCGCGGTAAGTCAATGAAAAGATGAGAGCCGTATAAACAAGGCTAAACACCCATAGGGGTAATTGTGGAATGTAGGTTGATACTGCCGCATAAGCTAGCGTCACACAACGCGGGCCGGATCCGAATGGAATCCAAAAAGTGAGCAACAAAAAGGCAATCAGAAAACCCAATCGACGCCCCATCACACCAAAGAACTTCATGTAGTCCCCGTTGAAGAGCACCATGGTCACGACACCAGCAAACGGCAACAGTACTGCAGTGATAAGAAATCCTAATGTTCCATATGCAAACATATGCTCAGCATGCTTGCCAACTGTGATAGAAAAAATCAAGTTGCCAGCTCCAAAAAACATCGAGAATAGTGCTAAGCCAATCACCCATGCGCTCGCGCTCTTGTGATGTATCATTGCCCACCCATCGTCTTGTAGACCCTGCTCATCTTTTCGGCCATCATATGACTGGCTGTGGGGTTCTTATCCACCACATCCGCCTGACGGTATTCCCTTATCGTCAGCTGTCCAAAAAGGTCAACAAAGCCATGTTGTTTTGTTGTGAATTCCATTTTTTCCCTCAAATTGCGAAGAGGTAATGCCGAAGACTACCAAAATCTTTTGATTATAACAATGTTTTTCTTTTGCGCTCAGGGATTCTCGGAAAAGTAATGCTCTTTTTTTTGATAAGCGAGGCTTTGAAGCATCCCAGCAGCTGCGTGCGCCATATCGGTAAGTAATGTCATAACGCAGAGTAATCTGAGACAATAGGATTGATCGAAACACAAAAAGATTGGTGCTAACGAAGTAACTTCTCAAAACGTCCTGGGACGTGATGACCTAGCGAGATAGACGGTCCCAAAAGCGTACGATAGCCCCTAAAACAGCTCGTGGAAGGTCGACGATAAGAAAATCCAACACTTTCTTGACAGATGTGACAAAAAATTGGGTTGCCCGAACAACATAAGGTTCGGCTTTTTTTATCTGCCTATCGAGCCAATCGAGCATTCGAATAATGGCCCTTTCAGTAGGTGCCCAGACAGGAAGGACGACGCGCTGATACGTCACTACTGCCCAACGTACAAGCACATCATAGATAGGTAAGATCGTTCTATCGATAGCACGTGCGGCCCATAACCGCATAAAATGAGCCATGCGGTCAATAGGAACCAATACCAAGCGCCCGAGCACCATCAGAAATCCTGCAGATCCCGGTTCTACCTGAGATCCAGTTCTAGCCAACTGCAGCTCTTCCAGTTCTTTCGTGTGCATAGGGTCGCGCCGAGAAAGTAATGCCAACGGTGACACCTCCAACACGTCCTGCGGCTCCCGCACTCCCACTACCGGGTCGCCATGCTGGTTGAGACCGGCAAAAACCTGTACTCCTCCCGTTATAGGCAATGCTGAAACGGAAATCTTAGAAAGGGGATCATGCTGCGTGGCCACTACGCTCAGATTGCCATCCCTCTCCGACCAAGTGTCATAAGAGGGTAAGGGATAACCTGCTATCGTCGGCTTTCCAATACCGCCAACGGGCAGGTTGCCGCTCATCCCTTTTGTGGAATCGACACGATAAAACTCACCGATGGTGTGAAAATCACCATAATTGTCTGGTAGAATCTGGTCTCTATTGTCGTACGAGTCTATGTTAACCATAGGTCCTAATGCTAGCTAAACCAATGTGAGGGGGAAGAAGCTGACACGCTTAGTCATCACGCTTGTGGCATCCTGTCTGCTCGATGAAATGATCTCGCAGAACAGACACACCCAATGATCCCCAGCCTACTCAATGAGCAAAGGCCACTAAGCTGACTACCTTAGATGACCCCGTTGAAACGCTTACCGTCGGAGGTAAGGATCTCATAGGCTGATCAGGGACTTTGCATGGCGTGCACCCTCAACCCCTTCACCTTTAATTTTATCAATATCGATCATTTATAATCAAGAAAAGCAAAATCTATATTTTTTTACTTTTTTTTGATTATATAAAAAATAAAAAAGAAATGAAGGGAAACAGGAGTCAGGAGACAGGAGATTTGCGTAGCTTCTCAAAAAGTCCTGACTCCCGTCGATTCACAAGCTGCCATTCTGTCTATGTTCCTTGTCGTTTTTTCTTGCGAGGAATGAGCTGCTATCCCTATACTAGCCGCATATTGAAACGGAGTATTAACCATGACGAGATTGAGTAAGCAAGCTGAAAGACGGCAAGAGTTCCCTCGCAAGCGAGTACGTGCTACAGCGAAAACCGGCCCCCGAAAAGACAACCTCCCTCTAGGCTTTAAGCAACATGCCAATGCGGCATCTGGTGACCTAGCTGCGGCTGTCTTTGTTTCTAAAGTGCGATAGCGTTAACACCATTTGTAGAGGTAATATTATGTCCAGACACCCCAGCTATGGCAAATCCAACAAAGGTGCAACCAAACGCAACGTGTTGGGCCGTTTTGAGCGTATTGATGTGTTGAGAAAACTTGGCCGTTGGGACGAGTCCAAGAAGAAAATTACTGGCCTCCCCAAGACCCCAGTTAAATAACTCACCATGTGAACATCCACATCATCGATCAGCAACATTCCCTCACCCTTTCTCCTACTGCGGTTGAAAAAGTGGTTGCTGCTGTCATTGCTTACGAAGGACAGCGTTGCGATGAAGTGGCTGTTTATTTCATCGATAATAACGCGATGTGCCGGTTGCACGAAGAGTATTTCGACGATCCTTCACCCACCGATTGCATCTCCTTCCCGATTGATAGTGAAGCCGCCAGCTACCGTGTCTTAGGCGATATCTTCGTCTGTCCCGATACAGCGATTACCTATGCTCAAGAGCATCGAGGCGACCCCCACCGTGAAACCTTGCTTTATATCGTCCATGGACTACTCCACCTGATGGGATACGACGACATCGACCCGAAAGATGAGGTGCAGATGCGCGCCGCGGAGGCTAGACATATGGCTAATCTAGAAGCATTGGGATTGGCCCATAATTAACTTTGCCTTATAGTGGCGGAGAAAGGAGCCATTTTGCCACCGGACCTCTACCTCATCACCACACTCATCCTACTGTTAGGCCTCTTTTTGCTATCGGGGATACAAGCGGCATATCGCCACTTACTCCCGCGCGATCTGGCAGCGATGGAGTCAACGGCACTAGGGCTGCTTTTCTTCCGCCCTATCCAAAAATTTCTGTGGCCCAATTCACAAACGGAAGCCACGCGCTTTTGTCTTGTCTGCACACTCAACCTGCTGCGTTTCTGCTATGGCGTCATCGCCATGGTGTGGCTGAAGTTCTTAAACCTTCACGAAGGAGCAGCCATTGGCTTTATCCTGGCTCTCTTTATCGTCGGTTTTCTCTGTGGCGACTACCTACCCAAGTTGCTCGCTGCTAAGTACCCTCAAGGCATCTTTCGCTTGTGTGCACCGCTGGGCTCCCTCTATCTCTTAGCTGCCCTTCCCCTCTGCTGGCCTCTTTTCGTCACTACGCGCCGCGTCGCTAACATCGACCCTAGAACGGAAGAGATTGGCCAAGAGCTACTGGAGATGGTGCAAGAACTTGACCTCACGGCAAAGTTTGATGCTCATGATAAGAAACTGATCGAATCGGTCATCGATTTCCGTCACCAACTTGCCAAAGAGGTGATGGTACCACGTGTCGATGTGTTCAGTTTGCCAGGTCATATGCCGTTGCGCGAAGCGACAAAATTGCTAGATCCAGAGGGATATAGCCGCATTCCGGTCTACGGTTCTTCCATCGATGAGATTAAAGGCGTCTTGATGCAGAAAGACGTCTTACGCAAATACATGGAATATGAAGCCACTGGCAACAAAGAAATCCTCGACATCCCCATTGAGAAGATCGTCAAAGAAGTCATCTTCACCCCCGAAACCAAAAAGATATCCATCCTCCTCCAAGAGTTTCGCAACAAGCAAGTCCACCTGGCCATCGTCGTCGACGAATATGGTGGCACAGAGGGCATCGTCACCATCGAAGACATCTTAGAGCAGATTGTAGGGGAAATTGCTGACGAATATGACGAAGATGAAGCGCTTTTTGCCACTAAGGCGGAAGGTGGCTGGATCGTCGATGCCAGGATGAGCATCTTGGACGTCGAAGAAAAGCTGGACGTCACCATTCCCGAAGAAGGCGACTACGACACCCTAGCTGGGTTTGTCTTTTTCTGTGCTGGATCCATCCCTTCCAAAGGCTTCGTCATCCATCGCGATAATTTTGAACTGGAAGTCGTCAGCTCTAATGACCGCATGGTGGAGAAGGTATGGCTCAAACCGGTGAAAAGTGATGAGTGACGAAGTCTTGCAGATCGCGATCATCGCGATAGGCTCCTTAGCCGTTGGCGCGGCTGCCGCTTGGGCAATCATACGTATGCGCTGGGGTAGCATACAGGCAGTCGCCACGGACATCGTCCAAAAAGCAGAGCAGGAAGCCCAGGTTCAACGACAACAGGCAGAGCTATTCACGAAACAACTGCGGTTGGATGCCGAGCGAGAGATGGAGCGGCAATCTCAGGAAGAGCGAAACAAGCTCCGACGCGAAGAACAACGCTTGCAAACGCGTGAAGATAAGATAGAAGAACGCCAACACGCCATCGAAAAGCGCAGTCATGATATCGACAAAGCACAACACTCTTTGCAAGCAGATAAAGCTCAGCTTGCACAGCAAGCCAAAGAGCTGGCTGCCCAGCAACAGCTGCTAGTGACCGAGTGGGAAAGAGTCTCAAACCTTACTAGCACTGAAGCCAAAGAACAGCTACTCAGCCGCCTACAGCGCGAGGTCGAAGCACAAGAAGCACAGCTTCTACGCAAACGCCAGAAAGAAGCAGAAGAAACCGCCGAACGCGCCGCTGCCACGATCATCGCTACCGCCATCAACCGCCTTTGCGTCCCCTGCGTCTCAGAAGCCACTGTCGCCACCGTCGCTCTCCCCAGCGATGAGATGAAAGGACGCATCATCGGCCGCGAAGGACGCAACATCCGCATGCTGGAACGAGAACTCGGTGTCAATATCCTCATCGACGACACCCCAGGCGCCGTCGTTTTGTCTGGGTTTGATCCCATCCGCAAGCAAATCGCCAAGATGGTCCTCGGCGAATTGGTACAGGATGGCAGAATACACCCCACACGTATCCAAGAGGTCATTGCCCAAAAACGCATCGAAATAGAAGGACTGATCCTCCAACACGGCGAAGACGCCGCTGTCCGCGCCGGAGTATTCAACCTACAAGCACCACTCATCGCCCTATTGGGGCAATTGAAGTTTCGCTATAGCTTCGGTCAGAATGTCCTCGACCACTCACTAGAAGTTGCTGCACTGATGGGCTCGATGGCAGCCGAACTCGGACTCGATGTCTCGCTAGCCAAGCGCATCGGACTCTTACACGACGTTGGCAAAGCCCTGTCTCATGAGACAGATAGACCACATGCACTAGTTGGCCATGACCTAGCTCTACGCTATGGCGAGACAGAAGAAGTCGCTAATGGCATTGGCTGTCACCATCATGAAATGGTTGCCACAACCATCGAAGGAAGCCTCTGCAGCGCAGCCGATACCCTTTCCGCCTCTAGACCCGGTGCGCGCGTCGGCACCCTAGACGAATATGTTAAACGCCTCAAAGACCTCGAAGAGATTGTCCACAGCTTCCACGGCGTCGAACATGCCTATGCCTTACAAGCAGGGCGTGAAGTACAGATTTCAGTACTACCCGACGTCATCGACGATAGCGGAATTGCCAGCCTTGCCCGAGACATCAGCAAGCGCATTGAAGAGAAGATACGTAGCCCCGGCCGTGTCAAAGTCACCGTCGTCCGAGAGAAGCGTTGTGTGGAATATGCCGGTTAACTATGATGGTGCCACTTTATCATTAGATCATGGAGTTACGGTTACATGCGTCGTTCTATCTGTTTCTGTGAGCCGAATGTCGCTCAAGCTGGAGAGCTCAATACCTGGAAATTTATCTATACCCCCACCGCGACGCTACCGAAGAACGCGCGGCTGAGATTTGATTTAGGAACTCGAGGCCGTGACATCGATTGGCAGCTACCCGATGCCAGCCCAAACGCCACTGAAAATGCCATCTACCTGCTTCTGCACAATGGCAAAACCATCAATGCCACACAAGTAGAACCTCCCGATAGCTATGTTCCCCAGTATGAGTTTAAGCTTCCTGTTGAAGTACCAGCAGGCAAGGATATCGCCATCATGGTTGGTGCACCGCCAAAAACCTCTGGTAACAAGAAAAACCCCGTTGGCAATGCCGCTCAGGCGATGTCTCAACGCCGCCGTCCTTTTTTTCTCTATGTCGACCCTTCGGGCAAAGGCCACTATGGAGAGGCTGAAGTCTTCTCCATGGATGTGCGTGGGGGCCCCCTCCATGCTATCAAGGTGCTCACCCCCTCGTTTGTCACACGCAATAAACGTTTCGACGTCATCGTACGCTTTGAAGATGAGTTTGGTAATCTGACCAACAGTGCCCCTGAAGACACTCTCATTGAATTAAGCCACGAACACCTACGCGAAAACCTTAAGTGGCGCATCTTCGTTCCCGAAACAGGCTTTATCGCCCTCCCAAACCTCTACTTTAACGAACCAGGCGTCTATACGATAAGCCTCTACAACACCAAGACAAAGCAAACCTTCTGCTCTCCACCTATCAAGTGCTTTGCTGAAAGTGATACAAGCCTCTTCTGGGGCCTTCTCCACGGTGAATCAGAGCGCTTTGACTCCACGGAAAATATTGAATCCTGCCTGAGACACTTCCGTGACGACCGAGCCCTCAATTTCTATTCTACATCTTCTTTCGAAAGTGTAGAAGAGACCCCGGTAGATGTCTGGAAGAGTGTTTGCCAAAGTGTCGTGGAATTTAACGATGACGAACGCTTCAATGCCTTCATAGGCTTCCAATGGTCTGGAGCGGCTGGGGAAGAAGGAAGCAGACTCTTCGTCTACAGCAAAGACAATAAACCGATCTTTCGTAAGAAAGACTCCAAGTTCAATACCTTGAAGAAGATCTACAAGCAATCCAACCCCAAAGAGTTGATCTCCATTCCGACTTTCACCATGGGTAAAGGCTTGCACTTTGACTTCACCAACCATGACCCTGAATTTGAGCGTGTCGTGGAGATCTACAACGCTTGGGGATCATCTGAATGCACAAGTAAAGAAGGCAACCCCTATCCCATCCGCGCCTCCGGAAAGAAAGGGATTCAGGAAACGGCTGAAGGCGCCATTCAAAATGCACTCAAAAACAATATCCGCATAGGTTTTGTTGGCGGCGGCCTCGACGACAGAGGGATCTACTCCGATTTCTTCGAAGGGGATCAAGAACAATATGCTCCAGGACTGACTGCGATCATCTGCAAAGAACATTCCCGTCAGGCCCTCCTCGAGGCTCTATACCAACGTTCTTGTTACGCCACAACAGGTCAGAGAATCATCGTAAACTTCACTCTGGCTGGCAAACCAATGGGCAGCGAGGTCTCAACAGCCGACAAACCAGGCCTCTCTGTCAACCGCCACATCCACTGCACCGTGGCAGGTACCAAAAAGCTCAAAACTATTGAGATTATCCGCAATGGCAAAGTGATCGAAACCTTCCAACCTGATGGCTACGTCCATGAGTTTGCCTATGATGACTTATCACCTCTCAATAAGGTGACGATCAGCAACAAGGATAAAAAGCCTCCCTTCGTCTACTACTACATCCGCGTCACACAGGAAGATGGCCACATGGCTTGGTCCTCCCCCATTTGGGTCGACGATGTCCCTGTCCCAGCTGGTAAAGCGACAGCAGGCCGACGCCTACCTACTAAGGCAGCTCCTCCTCCTCTCGACTTCGATGTCGAAGAAGAAGAAGAGGAAGACGATGACCTCGCTATCGACGATGACGACGAATAGGAAATTCTTGCGCGAAGCGCCCTGGAGTGCTGCGCTTCGCGCAAGAATTAGAGTTAGGTATGCGCTCTACCAGCTATCTTTTGCCTGATTTGCTCACAAATCAAATCTTCGTCATCACCGAACAGACTCATGGCTACTCTCGAAGCCAGCATTCTCTCCCAAGCCTCTCTGAGTTGATCGATTTCTACACCAACTGCAGGCCTCTCCATCGCTAGCAAGTGCCGTACACAACATACCAACCACTCCTGCTCATCAACATGCACGAATTCTCTATGTAGGATGCGGTCTGCAAGTTGCGAAACATCAATAGCCATCAAGACAACCGTGCGAGATTCCTGCCCTTGTCTAACATTCTCGGCAACATGATACAGGCGTTCTGTGGTCATATTAAAGACATCTTGCCGTTGGTCCTGAGGGCTACACCTGTGTAGTTCTTTAGATAAGTCATAAACGTTTTTAAAAATATTATCTTCTATGAAAAGAACCGATTCCTGTAGTAGGCGCACTGTTAAGACTACCAAAGCGGTATAGTATTGCCGACGTTCGTTAGTAGATAAATCCCAAAGTACAACAGACAATTCCTGACGCAATACTTGTATCGCCGCTTCTAAGGCCGTCCTACGCTCAGGCTTTGGCAGACTCCTCGACAGGGCACAGACATCGCTTAAGAGTGTGATGCGTTGAGCCAGTTGAATCTGAGGTGATTGACAAGCATGTATTGCCATTCCAACAAGGCTTGGCCACCACTGTGGAGTAGTGAGAATCGAGGCAGGATTATAAGGGTCCACGCTGCTGACGTTTTCAAACAACCTCGAAGCAATGGTTTGGGCGTCCAATCCTACCACAGAAGGTAACAACGTAAACACGCCTTCAACAAATTGCTGCCCAGGTGATTCAGCGCCAGACAACCTCTGCAACAACCCATCCGCTTGCCTCGCAGCTGGGATATACATGATGAAACGGGCAGCATTGCTTGCAGCAACCAAAAAGGCCCTCATCTGTTGGTCTAAACGCTCATTAGTCTCTTCTTCTTCACGATTGTCCATCATTCGTTCTGCTATCGTCAATGCCTTGTCTAGCAAATCTCTAGAGACATTCTGATCAACACCCCCTTGTAGCACCACAGTCGCACGCTGAAGCAAGAACTGCCACTGTTCTCTACCGATTTCAGTCTCTCGAGATACGTTAACCCAAACCCTCGCTTGACGCATGGCATCCTGTCGTATAGCCTTAGTCAGGATCTCAGCCACAACCCGTTGTCCGGTACTACCATAACGTATTAGCAAACCATTGACATCATCAGCTTCCGATAGCACTAACTGCTCCACTTTTGGCATCAGGAGGCTAGGGATCGGGCTTGAGCCCAGAGCTCGTATAGTGCTTAGCAATTCAGTAGAACTTATTCTCTCTGCCACGCGTGTTTTTAGGTTGTGATAACTAAGTGTGAAGACGCCATTTGAAGCCATCTCCATCCTACGATCAATCGCTGTGTCAGAGATACTTCTAGCAAGTTGAACCCGTAATTCAGGCCTGATCTGAGGAAAATAATCTGCCACATGATTCAGCGCATCATTGATCTTGACACGGCATTGTTCTCGATGCATGACACGCCGGTACCAATCGGCAGGTTTCCACCATTGGTACTCTTTCAACCGATAGTCATGCCCTGTTTTGATGGCCACCAAATGATGCCCATGTAGATAGGCATCCAACAATCTGCCTTCAATACAAAAATCGTCATTATACATATAAAACAGCTTATATATAAACAATTACTAATTATAACAAAAAATCAATTACCGTTAACAATAAATTAGAGTATTTTAAGGAGTTACACGTCAAGCAGCCATTCTCGCTAAATATTACCCACTCATTTTTAGGAAGTTATCACCACAGAGCGCACGGAGAACGC
>CAMFKD010000066.1 GCA_945957095.1 uncultured Chlamydiae bacterium | reverse complement strand
GCGCTGGTATTGCGTGCCCATCTCAACGACAACGCATCGAACCGTCGTGGAATTGGGAGTACTCATCTTAGCGTAGCCACCGTTGAGGATTTGCTCTCAGACCTCATCGACGAAGAGCAGCGACAGATACTAAAACCTGAACGTATCGTTCAAACTGTCGCTGAGACCTATGGCATCCGTTTAGAGGATATCTTCAACAAGAACCAGACTCGTGAATTTGTCACACCGCGTCAAGTAGCCATGTTCCTCTGTCGGCAAAACCTCAAAATGTCGTTCACCAAAATCGGCGACTATTTTAAGAGGGATCATTCCACTGTCATGTCAGGAATTAAGCGGGTACGCCAAGAGCTTAATGTCGCTGACAGCGATATAGCAGCCGACCTTAATACCATTTTGAAGAAGCTTCAGGTACCCGCATTATGAAAGGGCTGAATAAGATCTCGTTATCTTTTGCTGCCGGATGTGTCGGCGGTTTTTTAAGTGCATTACTGCTCTATCTATGCGGTGCATTAGGCCTCATGGCTAGCTATGGGGTTAAATGGACGCCGGTACTGACATCAGATTGGGTCTATCAGAAGATCGTATGGGGAGGGCTTTTTGGATTACTATTTGCCCTGCCATGGCTCGACAAGGCCATGTGGATGCTTTCTGGCATTGTCTACAGCATTATTCCGACTTTGGCACAGCTATTTATCTTTTTCCCTCTTATCACTCATGAAGGCATCCTGGGGGCTGACCTGGGCTCTAACACCCCTTATTTTGTTATTCTCTTCAACCTCGCTTGGGGTCTCATTACAGCCTTCTGGCTACGCTTAGCGAAGTGATTACGACTTCTTTGTATTTGTTCACCACAGAGAGCAATGAGATCTATGAAAAGGATTGAGACAGAGAGAACTTGCTAATCTCATTCTTCCTCAACGGTCTCTGTGGCTCAGTGGTAAACACGCACTCTTCTTTTTGCTTTCGACAAAAATAGCGACATGCTAAGATGCCACCCTTTAGAGACGGAGTATAGCGCAGCTTGGCTAGCGCGGCTGCTTTGGGAGCAGTAGGTCGGGGGTTCGAATCCCTCTACTCCGATGCTTGAGCTCCTGCGGCTTAATGGTTGCAGGAGCTTTTTTTTTGAGGAGATACACATGACGATGCCACATGTCTTTGGTTACCTCTACTGGGATCCTTCACGCTTTATCGTTAATGTTCCACTAATTGACCGACCGTTAGGGTGGTATGGGCTACTCTTTGCCTTTGGCTTTATGGTTGGTTACTTTGTCATGGTGCGCGTCTTTAAACGCGAGCTAGAGTATGCAGCAAAGACGGCAGGACAAGCCTTTGACCGACCTATCGGAGAATTAGCCTATTATCTGACCGACCGCCTCTGCTGGCTTGTTGTGGCTGGAACAGTGGTCGGAGCGCGTTTGGGTCACGTGCTATTCTATGATTGGGGGTATTACAGTCAGCATCCGGGTGAGATCCTTCATGTGTGGGAAGGTGGCCTAGCCAGCCATGGTGGTGTTGTAGGTATTGTGCTGGCCCTCTTCTTCTTTGTTCGGTTGGCACGCAAGGTGCTGCCATCGATGAACCTCATCATGTCACTTGACCTCTTGGCAGTGGGAACACTGTTCGCCTGCTTCTGTATTCGCCTTGGCAACTTCTTCAACCAAGAGATCGTTGGTACAGCAACAGACGTTCCATGGGCCGTTATCTTTGGACATCCAGCCGAGGGAGGCCCTGCGATACCACGCCACCCTGTGCAGCTCTATGAAGGCTTCTTTTACCTCTTCCTCTTCTTTGTGTTGTATGCGATTTGGAACAAAGGTTACCACAGACAGCGCCCTGGGTTGATCATCGGCTTGCTGTTCACCCTGGTGTTTAGTTGGCGCTTTCTGATGGAGTTCTTTAAGGAAGGACAGGGAGGACTTTTTGAGATCTCCTGGCTGCAAACAGGGCAGGTTCTCAGCATTCCTCTGGTAGTAGTAGGTCTCTGGCTTATCTTCAGGTCGCCATCACAAGTACAAAGCCCAGCCAATCCCCTTCGCTGAGCGAAGCGAATAAAGCTTTAAGCTACGTATTCTCATCTTGTTTAATTAAAAATCATTTTTCACTTATCTGATATTAACAATTCCATGAAATAATAATGTGTAAATCTTTACTGAATACGTGTGCACCACTGAGCCACAGAGACCAGGAACCTACCCAACTAAATTTGATCGGGTGATTTGTGTGCTCTCTGTGGTGAACATGTACTTTACTGGAAAAGTCAATGAAACTAACTTATCTATGTGCTGCGGCAATGCTGTTTTTGTTATCAAGCCCATGTGCTGCCAACACATCCGATTGGCCTTATGCCTGGAATCAACGGCAATACGCACCCACTATTGAAGAGATCCATCACGACAATGGGCAAATGCAGGTATCACTCAGCAATGGAGCTTTACTCAGATTGCGCCCTACGTATTACTACATGACAGGATGGGACAAAGGCGATTGGAATGTGAATGTCATCTTCCGAAGAGAGTTTGCCTCCATAGAGGAATTGTTAGCTCTCAATACCCAGGAGCGGAAAACAGGATACCGGCGACTAGGCCCTGGCCAGCACTACATCGATTTTGTAGAGGGACAGCCTTGTCAAATTGTACTTCCCATCACCCACACATGGGAACTCGAAAAGATGTTCGATCCACATGAAGAGCTAGAATTATGGGGCATTGGCGGCTACTTTTACACCGACGAATATTGGCTTATCCCTCTTAATCCTCATGACACATCTTTCAGTCAGGAACCCCTTCGAGCCAATCTATATGAGCATCCTAACGACTCAAGCTTTTTCGGCGATTCACATCCTTCCACAACTTCGATGTCTTTTTACGCACATGCACATCTTATTGAAGCAGACTTGTTGCAGTTTGAAGATGTGCTAGAGGCAAACTTTCAACTCAAATACAGCCGTATCTACATGTTACCTGTCGAAATGGAGGATGCAGATCTTCCTCTATGGGAAGCTGGAGATGTCTTGAAGGTCCGCTATCTGGAAGATGGACAATATGACGTTGTGAATCTCTCTAAAGGGAAGATATCTTTACGCGTCTATTTGGGTGATCCCGTTTGTATGTGTTCACCACTGAGCCAAAGAGACCAGTGAGGAGGAATGAGATTAGGGAGAAGAAATGAAAGGCCTCAATCCAATGGTGAATAAATACTTGAGAAGTTACGTCGAGAGGTTAGTAGGCATCGGTCTTAAAGATATTGGGGAAATAAAGACGAGTAGTTAATGGAGATGCCAAGAACCACAGTATTCATGTTAAATGTCTCTTTTCTTTTTGCTTTCCCTAAGTTGAAGCTATTGTCACATCGGCAATTATAATAGCGATTGCGTGCTTGAAATGTATAGTACTGGTACTCCAGAAATATCCCTAAATGCTGGTTAATATACACATTCAGCCCAGTATATGTCTTTAGGCCGACTGAGGTAGATGTACTGGATTGTCCTGCTGGTGAGAAGTTATGACTGTCTTGAAGTTGACAGATGCATAGCGATGGTCCAGCCCCTATATAGGGTCGTATTTGACACCGTAACATGTCAAACGGATAGCTAGCGGCAACAACAGGCACAATAGTCGTCACATAGCCATTGAATTCCTTGACACACTTTGGAAAAGTAGAACAGCCAACTCCATCGATGCATAGCTGTGTTGAAGAGATCTGCTTCTTTTGCCCTGGACCAAATAAATGCGAGACGTCTAGTCCCAGTCCAATATAGGGAATAGCCCAATAAGACACGCGAATTCCCAGCAGTGCCATAGAAGAGAAACGAATGGCTTCCTGTACTTCAGAAATATGAGCATCGGGCAGTCTAATATGTACGTTGTGCTCTTCTGGCAGCCCGGCGCCTACATAACCCTGTGTCCACCATTCATCCGCATGGATTGGAAATGAGGTGGTCAACAAACAGGCAAGGAACAAGACAGCGCTTGCTTTTCTAATCAGGTTTTTCATCACTCACGCCGCGAATTTTGGATTGCGCACAGTAGATTTGTTGATAGGAGATACCTCATATCCTGACAACATAAATTTCAAAAGGATGTCAAAAAACTGTCAGCACGCACAAAAAATCTTGATCCTTAACAGCTAGTATGCTAAGATGAGTGACAAAACAAAGAGTTAATCATGGCTAATCGCCGCCTTAACATTATTGCCGTGCAGATTATTATGATCCACACCACAGTGGGGTGCGGACCTATGTGATTGGCTGACGGCTGATAACGGGTTTAAGTAGAGACCGCACCTCTAATCGAGGTGCGGTCTTTTTTTTGCGGATAGGTTCATACAAAGGTAAACATGCTTAGCAAGTTCAGAGAGTCCATTACCATTCACATTATCGTGGCGATCCACGTTAAAGCAAGGTGCGGACCTATGTGACAAGCTGTCGCAAACTTAAGAGGTCCTAAGAAGGCCGCACCTCCTAAAGGAAGTGCGGCCTTTTTGTTTTTATGGGAGAAGTGATGAATAAGAAAAAGATAACAGGTTCAGAAGCCATCGTCCTTTCGCTGCTGAGAGAGGGGGTAGAGGTGCTCTTCGGGTATCCCGGAGGAGCCATCATGCCCACATACGATGCTCTCCATCAGGTGGAGGCAAAGCTGCATCATGTGCTCGTGCGGCACGAACAAGGGGCTGTCCACGCTGCGGAAGGCTATGCGCGCATCTCTGGCAAACCTGGCGTCTGCTTGGCGACATCAGGGCCTGGCGCCACTAACCTCGTGACGGGCATCGCCGACGCGATGCTCGACTCGGTGCCGCTAGTTTGTGTGACGGGCCAGGTTTCCAGTGCTTTCCTGGGTACCGATGCCTTTCAGGAAGTCGACATCCTCAGCATCACGGCTCCTGTCACAAAATGGAGCTGCCAGGTCACGGCAGCGGAGAATATCCCTTCAGCCCTCGCCAAAGCCTTTGCTGTAGCGAAAAGTGGAAGGCCAGGGCCTGTTGTGGTCGATATCACGAAGGATGCACAGATGGGAACTTTCGAGTTTAGTCCTGTCTCTCATGACAGCAAGGTGCCGTCCAGGTTGCAGGCGGATGACGACCAAGTGAGGAAAGCGGCAGCGCTTCTCAACACGGCATCCCGTCCCTATCTCTTGGTCGGCCATGGCGTCTTGATCAGCGGTGCAGAAAAGCCTTTGCTCCACATCGCAGAGAAGGCAGGCCTTCCTGTAGCCTCTACACTGCTGGGGTTGTCGGCGTTTCCTACAACACATCCTCTTTATGTCGGGATGTTAGGCATGCATGGCAACTACGGACCTAACGTCCTGACAAATGAAGCTGATGTCATCCTCGCTGTCGGCATGCGCTTTGACGATAGAGTGACAAGCTGCCTGAAGCACTATGCTAAGCAAGCAACGGTTATCCACGTCGATGTTGATGCAGCCGAACTCAACAAGAACGTCAAAGCTGCCGTGCCACTGCTCGCTGATGCCAAGCTTGCCCTGGAGGCATTGCTGCCGCACCTGGAACATAGACAGCATCCTGAATGGTTAGAACGGTTTCACACCTGCGCTCAACGTGAGCACCAAGAGGTGACTGCTGAAGAGCTCTATCCCAACGATGGCCCCTTGAAGATGGGGGAAGTGATCCGCTGTCTGTCGGCACTCGATGGTGACGATGCCATCATCGTCTCAGATGTTGGCCAACATCAGATGATCACAGCGCGCTACCATGCCTTTCGGCGAAGTCGCTCGCATGTGACATCTGGTGGTCTAGGAACCATGGGTTTTGCGCTTCCAGCGGCTATCGGGGCTAAGCTAGCCGCCAAGAAGCGCGAAGTCATCGCTGTCATAGGAGATGGAGGCTTTCAAATGAACCTTCAGGAATTGGGCGTCATCACCCAAGAGCAGCTGCCTTTGAAGATGGTGATCTTGAACAACGGATACCTCGGCATGGTCAGGCAGTGGCAGGAACTCTTCTTTGAAGGACGCTATTCCTATACGGCATTGCAGAATCCTGACTTTGTCAAGATAGCCGAAGGTTATGGCATCCGTTCTAGAAGAGTGAGAGAACGCTTTGAGTTAGAGGCTGCATTGACGGAGATGTTAGAGGCACAGGAAGCCTACCTATTAGAAGTGGTCGTAGAGAAGCAGCATAATGTCTTCCCTATGATCCCTTCCGGAGCCTCCGTAAGCGATGTGAGGTTAACATAAGATGGAATACCGTTTTGTCATCACAGCAACGATCGAAAATGCTTTTAGGGTTGTACAGCGAGTCGCATCAGTCGCTGCACGCCATCGGCTGCGCGTGCTCCAGCTCCAAATCATCGGCATAGAAATCGACTGTTTGGCTCACCTATGCCTGGTCGTTCAAGCCAACGAAGAGAAAGTAGAACAACTCATCAAGCAGTTGAAGCGAATGGTCGACTGCTCAAACGTTAATGCTCAAGGAGGGAAACCATGAGTTTTTTGCATGTAGAAGAAAGGGAAGTGAAGGCAGCGGAGTTTCCACTGTCCAAAGCTAAGCAGCTGTTAAGCCAGGAGGTGATCGCTATTCTAGGCTATGGTGTGCAGGGCCCCGCACAAGCGCTAAATCTTAAAGATAACGGCTTGCGGGTCATCGTCGGACAACGGGAGGGAACAGATTCATGGAACCGAGCCATCTCTGATGGTTGGGAGCCAGGTACAACGCTCTTCCCACTGGAAGCAGCATGCCAGAAGGGCACCTTCCTTTGTTATCTGCTGTCCGATGCGGGACAAACGGCTGCATGGCCGGGGGTCAAAAAGCACCTGAGTAAAGGGAAGACACTGTGTTTCTCGCACGGCTTTGCGATCACCTTTGCCGAGCAAACTAAAGTCGAGCCTTCGGCAGATGTCGACGTCATCCTCGTCGCCCCTAAAGGATCAGGCAGCAGCGTCCGCTCTCATTACCTCCAAGGCAGAGGTATCAATGCCAGCTATGCCGTCCATCAAGACGCCTCTGGACGAGCCGAGCAGAAGGCTTTGGCTTTTGGCATCGCCATCGGATCGCAATACCTGTTTAAAACGACCTTTGAACAGGAAGTCTACAGCGATCTAGTAGGGGAGCGAGGGGCCTTAATGGGGGCATTAGCAGGAATGCTAGAAGCGCAATATGAAGCGTTGAGAAGGCATGGCCATTCCCCCAGCGAAGCTTTCAATGAGACCGTTGAAGAGCTAACACAAAGCTTGATGCCATTGGTCGCTGATCAAGGGATGGATTGGATGTACCGCAACTGCTCCACGACAGCCCAAAGAGGGGCTTTGGATTGGAGAGGCCGCTTCAAAGAGGTGCTAGCACCGGTCTTTGAAGAGCTCTATCAGAGTGTTGCTAGTGGATGGGAGGCGGCGGCTGTGCTGCAGGCCAATAGTCAGCACGACTACAAAGAAAAACTAAACGAAGAGTTGGCGACGATGGCTGCAGAAGAGATCTGGCAAGTCGGTAATCGCATGCGTCAACTTCGACCAGGTAGGTGAAAAGATGTACGACGTTGTAGACTATAGAACGAAAGAAAAGGTGTCTCCTAAAGGATTTGTGTTCACAGGTGTGAACAGACCTTGGGAAGTGATGATGGACCTAGAAGCTGTCAGGCGGCAGATCCATCCGGACTCCTTTCGCAATATCAAACCCTGCCTGGCAAAATATTTGCCTTTGCTACCCCTTCGCGACTACACACATTTTGTATCGTTAGGGGAGACGGCAACACCACTCGTCAAAAGCAAAGTCTTGGGTGAGGAGTTAGGCCTCGACTTGTACTTTAAGATGGAATCGAAGAACCCCACAGGATCTTTCAAAGATCGGGGCTCTTCGGTAGAGCTATCGGTGGCGAAAGAACTAGACGCTTCAGGCATCGTCTTGGCCTCAACAGGCAATATGGCAGCTTCCTGCGCCTGCTATGCCGCCGCCGCGCGCCTTCCCTGTTACATCGCTGTACCAGAAGGTGTGCCCATGGCTAAGCTAGCACAGGCTTTAGCCTTCGGCGCTACTGTCGTCCAGGTAGCAGGTAGCTATAACGATGCCGCATGCCTAGCAGAAGCGGTAGCAGAACGCATGGGCTTCTTCCTAGCCGGTGACTATGCCTTTAGGGTGGAAGGACAGAAAACAGCCGCCTTCGAGTTGATGGATCAACTGCCGCTTGGAGACTCAGACCTAATCGTCATCCCCATGGGATGCGGCACCAATATCGCCGCCTACGCCAAGGGGTTTAGCGAGTACCGCGAGCTGGGTCTAGCGCAAGGATTCCCACGCCTTACCGGAGTGCAAGCCGTTGGAGCCGCTGCTGTTGTCAATGCCTATGAACACCGACGCACATATATCCAACCGTTGGAGAAGATCGATACAATCGCTTCAGCTATAGCCGTAGGGGCGCCCATCGATGGAGAGAAAGCGCTCAACGCCATCTATTCTTCTGGTGGGGAAGCGCTGGCTGTCACGGATGACGAAATCTTGGAAGCACAGCACCGCTTGTGCAGTGACGAAGGATTCTTCGTTGAAAGCGCAGCAGCGGCGACAGTGGCGGGTGTACTGAAAGCAGCAAGAGAACAGCGACTTGATGCTAGAACTGTTGTCTGCGTGCTAACGGGTGAGGGGCTTAAAGACCCCTATGCCGTGTTGAAGAAGCGGATGCCACCTCCACTCATTGAGGCGCATACAGAGGCTTTTGAAGAACTACTTAAGAAGAGGCAACATGGATAAGGCCCTAAATCGCTACAGCAAACAGATCACGCAGCCCAAATCACAGGGGGCCTCACAGGCGATGCTTTATGCCGTCGGCCTTACCACAAGTGATATGGGCAAAGCCCAGGTTGGCATCGCCAGCATGTGGTACGAAGGCAACCCCTGCAATCAGCATTTGCTAGACCTTTCCTATAAGGTCAAGAAAGGAGTATGCGATAGCGACCTCGTCGCCATGCGCTTCAATACCATCGGCGTGAGCGATGGCATCTCGATGGGCACCGATGGAATGCGCTACTCTCTGCCATCTCGCGATCTCATCGCCGACTCCATCGAAACGGTGATGCGTGCACAGTGGTACGATGCCTGCATCGCTATCCCTGGCTGCGATAAAAATATGCCGGGAAGCCTCATCGCTATGGCTAGGGTTGACCGTCCCGCCCTCATGGTCTATGGAGGAACCATTAAGCCTGGCTGCCACGATAACCAGCCTATCGACATCGTCTCCGCTTTCCAAAGCTATGGACAATACCTCGCTGGGCATATCCAAGACGAAGAGAGGCAGCAAATTGTCGAACACGCCTGCCCAGGAGCTGGTGCATGCGGTGGCATGTACACCGCTAATACCATGGCTTGCGCTATCGAAGCGTTGGGGATGACGTTGCCCTATAGCGCCTCGACGCCAGCAGAAGACCTCGACAAATATGACGAATGCTACCGCGCCGGTGCGGCCATTAGGTTGCTGCTCGAACAGGACATCAGGCCTAGCCACATCATGACACGCGAAGCTTTCGAGAATGCCATGGTCGTCGTCGTGGCTTTGGGAGGCTCGACGAATGCTGTCCTGCACCTCATCGCCATGGCCAGAGCAGCCGGAGTCGACCTCACCCTCGATGACTTCCAGCGCACTAGCGGACGCATCCCGCTCTTAGCTGACTTTAAGCCAAGCGGACACTATGTCATGTATGACCTGCATCTTGTTGGCGGATTACCAGGAGTGATGAAGAAGCTACTAAAAGAGGGAATGCTGCATGGCGACTGCCTCACGGTCACCGGCAAAACACTCGCTGAAAATCTCACCGCTGTGCCAGATCTGGCGTCGACACAGACGATTGTACGTCCGCTCAGCGAGCCCCTCAAAGCAACCGGTCACCTGCGCATTCTGAAAGGCAACCTAGCTCCTGATGGCGCTGTTGCTAAAATCACGGGGAAGGAAGGACTCTATTTCCGCGGACCAGCCAGAATCTTCAACACGGAAGAGGCGATGCTGGCTGCTTTAGAAGCGGGCACCCTACGGAAAGGCGATGTCATCGTCATCCGCTACCAAGGACCTAAAGGTGGACCTGGGATGCCGGAGATGTTAAAACCTACTTCTGCGCTCATGGGGGCTGGACTCGGCAAAGATGTTGCCTTGATCACCGATGGACGCTTTTCTGGTGGCTCTCATGGCTTCATCATCGGCCATGTCAGTCCGGAAGCCCAAGTAGGCGGCCCTATCGCCTTGTTATGTGATGGCGATCACGTTACCATCGATGCCGAAAACAACATGATCGATGTTGCCTTGACAGAAGAAGAATGGACGAATCGAAAGAAACAGTGGACAATGCCACCCTATAAGGCAACTAAAGGTACTTTGTTTCGCTATATCAAGAATGTGTCATGCGCTAGCCTAGGCTGCGTCACCGACGAAAGATAAGGAGAAAAACCAT
>CAMFKD010000065.1 GCA_945957095.1 uncultured Chlamydiae bacterium | reverse complement strand
GAGATTCCTCTACGTCTCGTGGGCTCGGAGATGTGTATAAGAGACAGCAGTAAAGACATGTAATGGAATAGCCTGTCTCTCCCTGTACAATTATTAGGGTGTCGTATATGCTGGCACTCTAGAAATACCCAAACACGACACGTTTTTCACATGGCCAAGCAGTACGACGAAAGTACAGTACAGACTCTTGATGCATTATCTCACATCCGCCTGAGGTCGGGGATGTATATCGGTCGCCTAGGCGATGGGGCGCATCCTGACGATGGTATCTACATTTTGGTGAAGGAAGTCATCGACAACAGCGTCGATGAGTTCATCATGAAGCATGGTACCGAGATCGTCGTTGACCTCGATGAGCAGAGCGGCAAGGTGTCGATCCGTGACTTCGGCCGCGGTATCCCGCTAGGGAAGGTGATCGATTGCGTCAGCCAGATCAATACCGGTGCCAAGTACAACGACGATGTGTTTCAGTTTTCCGTCGGTTTGAATGGCGTGGGCACCAAAGCGGTCAATGCCTTATCGAGTTACTTTTTGGTGCGCAGCCACCGCGATGGCGAGTATTTTGAAGCGAGCTTTGAGCGCGGTCAGCTCAAGAATCAAAAGAAAGGGAAGACTTCTGAGCCTAACGGCACCTACGTAGAGTTTGTTCCGGACAGCGAAATCTTCGGGAAGTACCACTTTCAGATAGAGTATGTGTTAAAACGGATGTGGCACTATGCCTATCTGAACACTGGCCTAACCTTACGTTGTAACGGCGAAAAGATCGCATCGAAGAATGGCCTTCTCGATTTGCTGAATGCGGAAGTTGTCGATGACCGCCTCTACGAGCCGCTGCATTACCGCGGCAAGCAGGTGGAATTCGCCTTCCTCCATACTCAGGCGTATGGAGAAAACTACTACTCGTTTGTCAACGGCCAGTATACCGCTGACGGAGGGACGCATTTGTCGGCTTTCCGCGAAGGCATCCTCAAAGGCGTCAACGAATTCGCACAAAAGAACTTCCAAGGTGTCGACGTTCGGGATGGTATTGTCGGTACCATTCTCGTCAAAGTTAAAGACCCCATTTTTGAATCGCAGACCAAGAACAAGCTGGGCAACACAGAATTACGCGCGCCTTTGGTGCAAGAGGTGAAAGAGGCTGTCTCTAACCTCCTCTACAAGAACCCTGAAACTGCTGCCAAGCTTATCGAACGTATTGTCTTCAATGAGAAGTTGCGTAAGGAATTGGCCGATGTCAAAAAGGAAGCGCGCGAAAAGCAGAAGAAGATTTCCTTCAAGATCCCTAAGCTTCGCGATTCCAAGTATCACTTTGGCGATAAATCAACCCATGGCGACAAGTCGATGATCTTCATCACCGAGGGTGATTCCGCCAGTGCTTCGATTGTGTCGGCGCGCGACCCGTTGGTGCAAGCTGTCTTTTCGCTGCGTGGTAAGCCATTGAATGTCTTTGGCCTTAAACTTGATCAGCTCTACAAAAACGAAGAGATGTTCAACTTGATGAACGCCTTGAATATCGAAGAGAGCCTGGACAACCTCCGCTACAATAAGGTCATCCTTGCCACCGATGCTGATGTCGACGGAATGCACATCCGCAATCTGCTCATCACCTTCTTCCTGACATATTTTGAGTCGCTGGTGATGAATGGACACTTGCATATCTTGGTGACACCGCTCTTTAAGGTGCGTAACAAAGAGAAGACAATCTACTGTTACTCCGAACAGGAACGCGACGCCGCGATCAAGACACTCAAAAATAAAGGAGTAGAGGTCACCCGTTTTAAAGGGCTTGGTGAAATCTCCGCTCACGAGTTCAAACAGTTTATCGGTGACGATATCCGCTTACAGAATGTCAACGTAGGTCATTTTTCCGATATCAGGCCGACACTGCAATTTTACATGGGTAAGAATACCCCTGAACGCAAGCGCTTTATCATGGACAACCTCATCGTCGAAGAACAGCTACAACAGACAGACTAGATGGAAGATCTCAAGCAACTGATGCGGGTGAACTACCTGCAATACGCCTCTTACGTCATCCTGGACAGGGCCATCCCTAATATCGTCGATGGCCTTAAGCCTGTGCAGAGGCGTATCCTCTTTACCCTGTTCAAGCTTCACGACGGCAGGCTGCATAAAGTGATGAATGTCGCCGGTCAGACCATGGCGCTGCACCCTCATGGTGATGCACCCATTGTCGATGCCATCGTCAATATGGCCAACAAAAACTATACCCTCGATCAGCAAGGGAACTTCGGTAACATGCTCACTGGCGACCCAGCCGCCGCCCCGCGATACATCGAAACTCGGCTGTCGCCTTTGGCCAAAGAGACGCTGTTTAACCCCGACCTGACGGAAATGGTGGCATCCTACGATAGCCGTGCGTTAGAGCCTGTTGTCTTGCCAGCCAAAATCCCCCTTCTCCTGTTACAAGGAGCTGAAGGCATTGCTGTGGGTATGTCGACACGTATCCTGCCTCATAACTTTAGCGAGCTCTTAGAGGCACAGATTGCGATCTTAGAAAAGCGTGAATACACCGCCTTACCGGATTTCCCCACTGGCGGGATCATGGACGCTTCGGAGTATGACAAAGGCCGCGGCAAAGTGAAGCTGCGTGCTAAAGTGGAGGTGCGTGATCCCAAGACGATTGCCATCACTGAGATCTGTTATGGAACGACGACAGAATCGCTAATTCGTTCCATCGATGAAGCCGCTAAGCGTGGTAAGATCAAGATCGATGCGATCGACGACTACACCTCGGACAAGGTAGAGATCGAGATCAAGCTACCCAGAGGTGTATACGCCAATGAGCTCATCGACGCCCTCTATGCCTATACGGAGTGCGAAGTTAGCGTCAATTCTCAGATCGTCGTCATCCAAGATGACATGCCCATCGAGACCGATGTCGACTATGTGTTGCGTTATCACACCGAAAAATTGCAAGGCTATCTGCAGCGTGAGCTTGAGCTCGAACGCGACAGGCTGATGGAAAAGATCTTCCAGAAAAGTCTGGAGCGTATTTTCATCGAGAACAGGCTCTACAAGAAGATCGAAAACGTTTCGACTTACGATAAGATCCATGAGACCATCGAGCAGAGCCTCACACCTTTCCACAAGGAACTGTATCGCGTTCCCACTTATGACGATCGCGAGATGTTGCTGAATATTCCTATCCGCAGGATCTCACGTTTTGACCTCGATAAGAATAAGGAAGAGGTCCTAGCGACACAGGAAAAGCTCGATGAAGTCGAAAAAGACCTCAAAGATGTCAAGAAATTCACCATCCGCTATCTCAAGCATCTTGTGAAGACCTATGGCAAAGCGTACCCGCGTCTGACGCAGCTGAAGGCTATTGAAGAGCTGGACCGCCGCGCCATCGATACCCGTAAGATTAAGGTGGGCTACGATCCCAAGAGCGGCTTCATAGGCACCAAAGTGGCCGGTGATTCCTTCATCGAATGCACCAACTTCGACAAGTTGCTGCTGATGTACAAAGATGGCACCTACACCGTCATCAATGTGCCGGAAAAGCAGTACATTAATCGTGATAACACCAAGATCGTCTATGTTGGCGCGGCAGATAAGAAGACGGTATTCAGCCTTGTCTATTCCGATCCGAAGACACGCCTATGTTATGCCAAGCGTTTCTCTATCCCAGGATTCATCCTGGAGAAAGTATATCGCTTTGTCGAAGAGGGGATGACGCTTGAATACCTCACCTCGCACCCTAACCATGTGGTTGTACTCAAACTCTTCCCCAAACCGCGGCAAAAGCTTTCGAAGCTAGAAATTGATTTTAACACACTGTTGATCAAAGGATTAGCGGCGAAAGGTAAGCTCATGTCTCGTCACGAAGTCAAACGAGTCGAATTCCTACGTGAACATGAGGCATCAGCGAGTCAAGCATGACATTGACAGGAGGTAGCGAGTATGTTCACGCCAAGAAACTCGCCCTCTACTATCTTGCGCGTCAGTCTCTGACAACAATGGAATTAGCGCAAAAGCTTCAACGCAAGGGTATTCCGTCTGAGATAGGGCAGCGTATTCTTGACGAGTTTGCCCAGCAAGGCTACTTCGATGACAGCGATTGGGTGAAACGGTACATTGAAGGGCAGATGCGTCAGGGACGTGGACCCAGCGCCATCAAACAAAAGTTACGGCTCAAAGGAATTCCGCCCGCCCTCATCGCTGAGCAAATGGAAGCCTGCCAAGCTTCCCACCTGCAAGGAGAGCAGATTCAGCAGCTGATGCAGACGCGATACCGCAACCGAGATCTAAGAGAGATGAAAGAACGACGGAAGGTTGTAGGATCTCTGGTTAGGCGTGGTTTTGCTCTGGAGGAGATTTTTCGAGTGTTGTCCATTAGTAATGAGTGATTTGATTTTTTTACCTATCTATGCTATTATTAATAGTGAAAGATTTCTTGACATAGTCACTATAGGTTAGATGATGAGCCAGCAACAAAGTCCAGACAATGTCCAGCTAGGCCAAGCGACGGCTAACCAGCAGGCCGCTGCGGTCAACAGCAAGGCAGCTCCTACTAGACCAGCGGGGGGGAGTCCACAGACGACGATGGTCAGCGACATGGATCAGCTGAAAACTAAAGAGCCTAAACTCTACAAGATGATCTCAGATACTCTTGCAAAAAACATCTGCGAAGAGTTAAAGAGACATGCGGATCGCATGAAAGAACTCTATCGTGAGAATGCTAAGGCTTAAGCCGCATGCTGCAGCAACCGATTTTTCTTGGTTACCTCATTTCAGATGCGTTAAGTAACGCATTGCAACGCGTTAATCCCTCTCTACTTCAGCTCTTTACGCAGGGAGGAGAGGAGTATCTCGAATTCTTTCACCACCAAGGACAGCGTTATCTGGGGAAGAGCGTAGGCGACCACACCGATACAGCTCGGTTGCGCTTAGTAGCGCCCCATATCCTTAGCCTCCTGCAACGTTTGCTCCCCGATTATTCTTTTTCTATCGATTCCTTGCTTCTCCTTCCCGGCGAAGTCGCCATGGAGACCCCTCTTCGAAAGAAGTAAACATGTGCCTTGCGATTTTGGTCATGATGCGTTAGGGTATCAGCGGAAGAAGCGAGGACGACATGGAAGCTGAGAACGATCATAAGATCATCGAGATTCTCTATACAGATCCCTGTGGTAACATGGTAAAGCGCCGGATCTTGCCGAGGCAGATTCTTTTCAGGGTCATTTCAGGGCATACGCGAGAGCAGTGGGTTCTGGAAGCACGCGACATCGACGCCGGTGTGGAAGAGTCCTTTGCGCTAAAGGATATCCAAGCTTGGCTGCCGTCTGAGCTACTAGCAGCTCCTTTTTGACGAGCGATTTCCCGTGCAAGAAACCCCTGATATTGGCGAGGTTGACACCTTTGCAGTAACGGCCGAAGAAGCTGGTGAGCGCATCGATAAGGCGTTGGCGGTGCGTTATCGTGGTGTGCAGTCACGTCAGTATTTTCAGAGACTAATTGCTGACGGATTAGTGCGTGTCAATGGCCATGTGGTGAAGAAGAAGGATCAAGTGTCTCCAGGAGATGAGGTGGAGGTGCAGTTTGTCCTCACACCTGAAATTGCGCTGGAACCCGAGCCTATCCCTCTCGATATCCTCTACGAAGACGCCTACCTGATTGCGGTTCATAAGCCTCCTGGTATGGTCGTTCACCCCGCACCGGGCAATTGGCGCGGTACCTTTGTCAATGCCTTGTTGTATCACTGCCGCGATTTGGAAGGAGATACCTCACAGCTCAGGCCTGGGATTGTGCATCGGCTGGATAAAGAGACCTCCGGTGTCCTCGTCGCTGCTAAAACTTCGCTAGTGCACCAGAAGCTGGTCGCTCTTTTCTCGGGACGGCAAGTGCATAAGGAGTATCTAGCCATTTGCATCGGCAATCCTGGCAAGGGAGAGGTAGAAGCTCCTATTGGGCGTCACCCAGTCCAGCGTAAGATGATGGCTGTCGTCGAACAGGGGGGGCGTCCCGCTCGTACCCTCTACGATACCTTAGTGACTAAAGGGGAATTAGGCCTCGTCAAGCTGACATTGGTGACAGGACGGACGCACCAAGCGCGTGTGCATATGCGTTACAAAGGATATCCAATCCTTGGTGATCCTCTCTATGGTCGTGAAGGGCTGAATAGTAGATATGGGTTGCATCGCCAGATGTTGCACGCGGCTGTGCTGCACTTTGTCCATCCGATCACCGGAGTACCTCTCACTCTCACAGCATCACCACCGCAGGATATGCAAGCTATCATCGAACAGATCACGGGGTAACAGCATGCGTGTCGTCGTTCAACGGGTCAAAGAAGCCTCTGTGGCTGTAAGTGGGGAAATTGTAGGGCGTATTGGGCCAGGGCTGTTGGTGTTCCTGGGAGTCAAGAAGAATGACACGCTAGAGATGACGCAGTGGTTTGTGAATAAGCTCACAGATCTACGTATCTTTGCTGATGGTCAAGGGAAGATGAATCTTAGCGTGCGTGACGTCGGTGGCGCGGTATTGGTTGTTAGCCAATTCACCCTTTATGGCAACTGTATCAACGGACGTCGGCCAGACTTTATCCAAGCAGCGGCGCCTGCCTTTGCAGAGCAGTGCTACGAGCAGTTTGTGGCTCAGGTGCGGCAGGCGATGGGAGCTGTCCAAACAGGGCGTTTTGGCGCCAAGATGGAGGTGGTTCTCGTCAATGATGGCCCGGTCACTTTGGTGATAGAGCGCTAGGTGTTTGCAGTATAAACTGAACAAAAGTTTAGCTTGCTTTTTCTCTAGCTTATAATAAAACTCTTGGCTACGCTGGCGGATACAGGACCTGTGATTCCTAAGGCATCCATACGCAATCGAAAAAAAAGAACTAACAGTCTCTAACGACAAAGGGGTCGAATAATGAAAGAGTTTGTCGCTTATATCGTCAAAAACCTGGTCGATCACCCTGATAAGGTCAAAATTAATGAAATCGGTGGTACCCAGACACTGATCATCGAGCTTTCCGTCGAGAAGTCGGATATCGGCAAGATCATCGGCAAGAAAGGAAAGACAATCAACGCGATTCGTACACTGTTGATGTCTGTTGCCAGCCGTAATGGCATCCGTGTCAATCTAGAAATCCTTGAAGATGGCAACCCTGTCGAATAAAGCAAGGAGTTAGGAGACAGGAATTGCGTTTTGTCTCGCATGGACTTCTGCAATTACCTCTAATGGACCTAATAGACGTAATGGACTCAATGGACATCACCTTTGTCCATTGAGTCCATTACCTCATTAAGTCCATGAACGATCGGACTGAGCAGGATTCGAACCTGCGACCGCCCGCTTAGAAGGCGGGTGCTCTATCCACTGAGCTATCAGTCCTTAAAGAAGAACAAGAGAAGAATCAGGGTAACCTGACTCCTCTCTTTTTTGCAATTAGAACAGGTGGGCATTCGCTAATAGCGCCAACATCAAGATCGCGACGATGTTGGCAATCTTGATCATCGGGTTGATAGCAGGACCTGCGGTGTCTTTGTACGGGTCACCAACAGTATCACCGGTGATGGCTGCTTTATGAGCATCGGAACCTTTGCCACCGTGGCTGCCTTCTTCGATGTACTTCTTGGCATTATCCCAAGCGCCACCGCCACCTGTCATGGACAGGGCGACGAACAGGCCTGTGACGACGACACCGAGCAACATCGCTCCTACGGTAACGAAGCCCGCTTTGGGGCCTGCGACGAGGGCAATGACAAAATAGACCACGATAGGCGCTAGCACCGGTAGTAGCGATGGCACAATCATTTCCTTGATGGCTGCCTTAGTTAGCATATCGACAGCTCGGCCATAGTCAGGAGTGGCCTTGCCTTCCATGATCCCAGGAATTTCGGCAAACTGACGGCGCACCTCGACGACGACACTACCAGCAGCGCGCCCTACGGCTGTCATTCCAAGGGAAGCGAAGAGGAATGGCAGAAGGCCGCCAATGAAGAGTCCGACGACGACGTAGGGATCTTGTAGGTAGAACTGCGTTTCAATGTGGGGGAAGTAATGTTGCAGGTCTTGGATAAAGGCTGCAAACAGCACTAGTGCTGCCAGAGCAGCTGAGCCGATAGCATAGCCTTTCGTGACGGCCTTTGTAGTATTGCCGACAGCATCGAGAGCATCAGTGATGACGCGCACATTGGAAGGCAGGTTGGCCATCTCAGCGATGCCACCAGCATTGTCAGTGACAGGACCATAGGCGTCTAATGCTATGACCATGCCAGCCAGCGCTAGCATGCTGGTGGCAGCGATAGCAATGCCATAAAGCTCTGCATGTAGGTAGGAGGTCAGCAAGCCTGCGCATATGATCAACACAGGGAGTACTGTTGATTCCATGGAGACGGCCAAACCTTGGATGATATTGGTTCCATGGCCTGTCGTCGACGCCTGTGCAATGCTGCGGACAGGGCGAAACTTCGTTGATGTGTAATATTCTGTCACCCACATCAATAATCCCGTCACGACGAGCCCAACTAAGGCGCAGTAGAAGAGGTTCTTACCTGTAAATGCGGTCTGTTGAATCGCAAACGGTGTATTCCAACCCACGAAGTAGATCGTTAGCACAGCGATAGCTGCCGCCGAAATGAGGGCAGTCACAAGGAAACCTTTATATAGGGCGCCCATGATATTAGTTGAGTTACCGAGGCGCACAAAGAAGGTCCCAACAATGGTAGCTAAGATGCAGACAGCACCGATCGCCAGTGGGTAGAGCATCAACGTTTGCTGTACACTACCTGTAAAAAAGATAGCCCCTAGCAGCATCGTACCGACGATGGTAACAACATAGGTTTCGAAAAGGTCTGCCGCCATCCCAGCGCAGTCCCCAACGTTATCTCCGACGTTGTCAGCGATCACAGCGGGATTTCGAGGATCGTCTTCAGGGATACCTGCCTCTAGTTTGCCGACCAAGTCAGCACCGACGTCGGCACCTTTGGTGAAAATACCGCCACCCAGACGTGCAAAGATGGAGATCAGTGAAGCGCCGAAGCTGAGAGCGACCAGAGATTCGAGGACTTTGCGTTCATCCACACCTGCGTTCTGGAGGAAGAGATAGTAGCATGACATCCCCAACAGCGCTAGGCCGACGACGAGGAGTCCGGTGATCGCCCCAGAGCGGAAAGCAAGTGTTAAAGCAGGCTGCAAGCCATGGCGTGCCGCTTCTGCAGTGCGTACGTTAGCTCTAACGGAAACGTTCATGCCGATGAAACCAGCGGCACCCGACAAAATGGCTCCAATAGCAAAGCCTGCGCCGACATACCAGCCGAGCTGCCATCCCAGCAAAACAAAGATGACGAGGCCGACGATACCGATCGTGCGATACTGTCTGTTGAGATAGGCGCTGGCACCTGTTTGGATGGCAAGGGCAATCTTCTGCATCTCTGGCGAACCAGCGCTAGAAGCCAACACCACGCGAACCATAACGCCACCATAGAGCAGGGCGATAAGGCCGCAGCCGATGAGGAGGGTATACATGCTATACATGCGGTTGTTCCTTCAAAAAGTTAATACGTGTTTGTTCAAGGTGATAAACGGTTTTAATCGAAAATCTTGTTTTTTTGCAATAAGAAGAGGAGCCAGGAGCATGGATGGACATGGAATCAATGGACGTAATCGACTCAATGGACCTCATTACGTCTATTAGGTCTATTTCCCTCTCCTTGCAATAATTGACGATGCTAGTTACCCTTAAAGCCTTCCAATAGAACTCGGAACTTAAAGATGACAGAAGAGGTGTTTCTTGGTCTCGGCGGCAATATTGGTGACACAGCCACTGTAATGCTTTGGGCGACAAAACGGTTAGCGCAGGAAGCGGGGATCTACGATGTGCAATTGTCGCCGTTGTACCATACCTCTCCTGTGTCGGATATTCCGCAGAGAAACTTTGTTAATGGCGTATGCCGGCTGAAGACAAGTTTAGAACCTCTCGAGTTATTCCACCGAATTAAGAGTATCGAGAGCGAGATGGGCAGGCACGAGGTGGTTCGCAATGCTCCTCGTATCATCGATATAGACATCTTGTTTTTTGGGCAGCGTGAGGTTATGTTGCCAGAGCTTTACATTCCGCATCCGCGATGGCATGAAAGGCTGTTCGTGTTACGTCCGCTGGCTGATCTAACCTCTAGCATCACGCTTCTGGATGGACAAGTAAGAAACCTAGACGCGATGATTGCTGCCTTTCCATTGGCATCCGAACAGAAGATATGGCCACTAGTAGATAAAGTAGGTAGTGTATGAAGAGTGTTCAAGTTGCAGATTTCCGCATTGGTGATGGCGAGGCGTTGTGTGTTGTCAGCGGCCCTTGTGTCATCGAAAGCGAGGACCATTGCCTCTTTAGCGCCAAGTCGCTGATTGAAATTTTCTCCCACCACTGGATGAACTTTGTCTTTAAGTCGAGCTATGACAAAGCTAACCGGATGTCGATACGCACCTACCGTGGTCCGGGGCTTCAGGAAGGGCTGCGTATCCTCCAGCGTGTCAAAGAGGAATTTGGTGTGCCGGTGCTCACGGACGTCCACACCCCAGAGGAGGCTCGCGCTGCTGCAGAGGTGGTCGATATTCTAC
>CAMFKD010000064.1 GCA_945957095.1 uncultured Chlamydiae bacterium | reverse complement strand
ACTGGAGCGCCATTAAAGTACCACTCACTGTAGGCCTGCCCCTCGACATAGCGCACTCTGGGTCCATGCTCGACATCTTCAACCCAAGAGATCTCTTCCACTACCTCATCGTTGTTGCGGAAGTGCTTCTCAATGCCATTTTTACGGCCATTGGCATAGGGAATCTCGGCGATTTTCTCACCGTCCTGATAGACAGTCGTGAGGCCATTGCGTGTGCCTTGATGCCATTCTTCCACGCTGTAGGGTTCTCCGCCAGGGAGATAAGTCTTCAGCTGCCCATCAATGACGCCATCTTGGTATGGTGTAATCGCATGAGGCATGCCATTAGGGTGGTAGGTCGTACTGAGAACAATTTGCCCCTCTTCCACGGTGTCGACGGACAACAGCTGCCCATAGACATCGCGCTTTGTGGACTTACCGCTAAAGTCATCGACGCTAGACTCGACGACTTCCTTCAGGTTATAGTAGGTCCCCTTTTGCAGCTTATCTCCCACATAGGTTTCTTCAGCTTGGCGGGTGCCTTGATCATAGTTTGCTTTGACAACCCGCTCTGTGGGGGAAATGTGCTCAATTTCGAGTTGTACCACACCTGAAGGGAAATAGTGCACTTCTTTAACTAAACTGCCTTTGCTATACATCTCTGAATGTTCTGCGCTATCACGGAAAGGAAAAGAATGGGTGACCTCACCATCGAGATCGCCGCTCTGGTAAGAACTCTTCACTGTCACACCATCGAGACGTTTCACGATGACATCGCCAGAAGCGCCTTGACGACACCATTCCCCTTCTGACATTTCTATTCCATAGGGATGGACATAAGTTTCACACACAATACATTCGTTGCAACAGCGGTGTGATCTGCACGCAGATACCAAGAAGCAAAGAACCATCATCAACAATAATTTCTGGCCGCGCATATTATACATTCCCATTCCTCCCATATTATTCTCATCACGACTGCAGCACAGCACTAGCATAGCCGCTCACTCTGAAATTTTCACCACAGAGCGCACAGAGAACACAGAGAGGGAAAAAAATCTCTTATGTTCTTAGATTTCCTCTGTGTTTTCTGTGCACTCTGCGGTAATAGCTTCCAACCTCGGTGTTAACGTTCAGCGGGAATGGCTGCCACTAGCCTTTAGCTGGCCTTCCATCTGCTGTATCACATCTTTAATGAGGCGTTGATGTTTGGCATCGACCTCTTCTTGCTGAACAGTCTTGGTCCTATCGCGGTAAAAGAAGCGGAATGTCACATTTTTCACGCCAGTGCCAATTTTTTCACTGCGGTAGACATCGAGAACAGATACCTCTTCTAATAACGTAGGAGCGTATTGGTTGATCAGGTCGACAAGAGTAGAAACAGGCATCGATTCTCTAACTGTCACTGTCCAATCACGCTCAGAACCCGGAAACTGTGGTAGCTCCTGCATCTGAGGCGGAGCAGAACGTAAGCGGTATAGGTCATGCAAATTGATTTCACCAAAGAGGATGCGCTGAGGGACGTCCAACCTACGCAACACATCAGGATGTACTTCTCCAATAGCGCCAACATTGACATCACCGATGAGAATATTAGATTGGCGTCCTGGATGCAAAGTGAGCAGCTTGCCAGCCTCGAAAGAAGCGCTAGGAATGCCAAGCCCTTCTAACAAATCCTCTATGATGCCTTTTAGCTCATAAAAATCAAATGGCCCTGGGTGTTGCTCCCAATGGTGTGGACGCGCTTTTCCTGTCAAGACGATACCGAGAACGGACTGTTCTTTAAATTGATCGCCTTCTCTTAAGTGACTACGCCCAATCTCAAAGACAGCGATGTTCTGGTTTTTGCGGTCGATATTGTACTTAACAGCTTGCAATAGGCCAGGCAAGAGGGATTGGCGTAAGATCGATTGTTCAGCGGATGTGGGATTAAGAACCCTGACTTCTGATGGGTCGTCGGTAACATCGGGTTGCAGCACGCTTAAAGCAGTGGGGCCGATGAGGTCACACGTGACGAATTCCTGAAGACCCAAACCAAGGAGTTTCTGCCGCGCCTGTCTTTCAAATAGGAAGATAGGAGCATGAGGGAGGTCGGAAGAGCGATAGTAAGCGGGCTGCTTATCGATATGGTCATAACCGAAGATACGGACCACTTCTTCCACAAGATCAATCTCAGCATGAACGTCAGCACGATAGGTAGGAACACGGACCACAATCTGATCATGGCTATCCCAATTGAACGCAAAGTTTAAGCGCCGGAAGACCCCTTCCACATCACTAACGGTGAGATGCTGTCCTACGATGGCATGGATACGGCTCAATCGGCAAGTGATCTTCTTCTCGGAGAAATCACCCTGCCGCACATCAATCACGCCTTTGGCAATCTCACCACCACATATCTCCTGGATGAGAAAGGCAACGCGATCCAAAGCAATCAGAACACCATTAGGATCGACGGCACGTTCAAAACGTTTAGACGCTTCTGTCGTTAGCCCTAGTTTTTTGCTAGTCCGTCGGATACTCGTTGGTTGAAAATAGGCGGACTCGATAAGCACATGCTGCGTGTGGTCGTCGACTTCAGAACATTGTCCACCCATGATCCCCGCTAAAGCGATGGGCTTGTCAGCATCACAGATCAGAACAGCACCTGCAGGAAGCTGACGACTAACGCCATCCAGCGTCACAAAGGTCTCCCCTTCAGCAGCGGTACGAACGATAATTTGGTGGTCGACAACCTTTTGATAATCGAAGGCGTGGAGAGGATGACCGAGCTCCAACAACACGTAGTTGGTGCAGTCGACGATGTTGTTAACTGGCCGCATGCCGCATTGGATAAGGCGATCTTGCATCCACTGCGGAGAAGGGCCTACTTTGACATTTTTGACAAGGCGGCAGGCATAACGCGGACAGCTGGTAGCGTCTTGGACGACGACGCCTACTTCAGCTGTGATGTCTTGCCCACTCTGATCATCGATATAGACTTCTGGTAGTGCGTAAGAAGTATCTAATGCTGCTGAAAGCTCACGCAATACCCCTTGAAGGCTGGCGCAATGACCCAAATTAGGCGTCAATGCGATGTCAAAGACAGCGTCACAGCACAACTGCGCCAGATCACCACCAAGCGGCAATGTCTCAGGGAGCTCCATGATCCCCTCTTGACTGCCCGGCAGCCCCAACTCATCAGCAGCGCACAACATTCCAAAAGACTCGACACCGCGCAGCTTGCCCTTCTTAATCTTAAAAGCTTTGCCATCAGGTCCAGTCAGGCTCGCTCCGATAGGCGCCAGGGCTGTCACCAAGCCAGGACGGCAATTAGCCGCACCACAGACGACCTGGAGGGTTTCTGTTCCGTCAGTGACTGTCGCAACACACAGCTTGTCGGCATCAGGGTGTTTCTCGGTATTCAGCACTTTCCCTACGACGACACCGGAAAAGGTATGCTGCGGCGTCTCAATCCCCTCTACCTCTAGGCCAAGCATCGTCAAGACATCCGATACGGCAACCGGAGAAAGATCAGTGGCTAAACATTCTTTGATCCAAGAAAAAGGCAATTTCATGGGGCGCCAACATCCGCTTGTCATGTTTTGAATCGCGAAAACTGACCAAAAAGATGAAACAAGGCCAGAAAACGGACACGATGTATAACATATCTCTAGCAATTGTGGAAAGAAATTTGAGGGGGAGTTTCCACTCGACTTTGTACATTTTTTGAACTCACCTTCGGAAAGAAGCTTTCCCCATTTATACCCAAGGAAACTGAAAAGTTGGCGATGGAGCTGCGCGAAAATCCTCTCTCTCGAATCTTCGTCCAAAAAATATACAAAGTCGAGTTCCCAAGAATGCCGGTATCTAGTATACTGTTGCTCCGACTACTTAAGGAGACCAAAATCATGACGGAACAAAGAACGCTATCGATCATCAAGCCCGATGCCGTGAATAAGAACCACATTGGCGAAATCATTGCTCGTTTCGAAAAAAATGGCTTACGTATTGTCGCGGCTAAGATGCGCCACCTGAACAAAGAGCAAGCGGAAGGCTTCTACGCCGTGCATAAGGAACGTCCCTTCTTTAAGGATCTGGTCACTTTCGTCACATCAGGGCCCGTCGTCATCATGGTTTTAGAAGGCAAAGACGCGATCCAAAAGAACCGCGATCTCATGGGCGCCACCGATCCCAAAAAAGCAGCACCAGGCACAATCCGCGCTGACTTTGCTCAGAGCATCGATGCAAATGCTGTTCATGGCTCTGACGCGCCTGAGACAGCAGCTTTCGAAATCAGCTATTTCTTCCGCCCAGACGAACTGTGCGCAAGAACTCATTAATCATGTGATATAGAGAGGTGACGTCATGGATATCAGAACTTTAATCGCTAGCGCTTTGGCTGTCATCTGTTTCGTCATTCTCGCAGCGTGCCAACGGCAAGAACAAGATAAGAAGAGCCCTACTAGCGTGGCTGATAATGCGTCAGCGCCAGTCGAGATCACTCTCAGCATCATTAAGCCCAATGCTGTCGCCGACAACCACATCGGCGGCATCATCGCCCGTTTGGAATCGGCTGGCCTACGCATTGCCGCCATCAAAATGGTTCAACTCACCAAAGAGCAGGCAGAGCAATTCTATGCTGTCCATAAAACAAGACCCTTCTACAATAATTTAGTCACCTTCATGACGTCCGGTCCTGTGGTTGTCATGGCTCTCGAAGGCCCCAATGCTGTCGCGAAAAACCGCGAAGTCATGGGCGCTACCGATCCTAAGAAAGCGGCTTCAGGAACTATCAGAGCTGACTTCGGCGATTCTGTAGAGCGCAACGCCGTTCATGGCTCCGACGCCGTCAACACCGCAGAAGAAGAGGTAGCCTTCTTCTTCCATCCCGACGAAATCAACGAACGTTTCCCCTCTCGCTAAGCGCAGCGAGGCTTTGGAGTGCGCAAGCTTGCTTGCGCTTTCATTTTTGATAAGATTGGAGCCGCAGAAAGGTTCGACTGAAAGCGTCTTGCAAACAGTCAAATTTTGTTGTTTCTACCTCCTCCCCAACTTATCCTTTCCGCCCCCCGGGTCTTCTCAAAAGTGAAAGCGCAAGCAAGCTTGCGCACTCCAAAGCCTCACTGCGCTCGGCGAAAGAGGGAAAGGAGATAAAAGTGTCCCTACGCTAGGCCAAGAGGAAAAAGGAATCGGACTGGCTTTTGGCTACTAGACTTCTACCCCTATGGGCGGTGCGGCGAGCACCTTAACACCCTTCGCCAAGGTCGCAACCTTGGTCGTATCGGGCTTCGTCCCAACAGGGTTAAAGAAGGTTGTCCAACGCCTTTGTGCAACAGCGTAGAACTGAACATAGGTATCGAACCGTCCTAGCGATTTGAGTGCGGCAAAGACTCTCATGATCGCCTGGCGCTGCGCAGGAATCTCGAAGTACCAGTAGTCTTTCAAGCTGGCGACCTTTCTTTCATACCATCCCCTGCCAACAGCTTTGTTGATCTCACGCTCCTTCTTCACCATTCTCCAGGTGGCGTCATGGATCTCAGCATCGGTCAGACGCTGCGCTTTAGACATGATCAACCTACTTCTTAGGATCGTGACAAGCTGTCGGATCGACCTACCGGTTAACCCTTGAGTCTTCAGAGCCAGTTCCACTAGGCGGCTTTCGCTGAAGGTATCGTTAAGCTCCGGCATATTGTGGAAGTACTTACGGATATACCTAGCAAATAGTTCCTTCCTGGAATCGAAGTTGGGGACTGCAATTTCGATTTGATGGAACATACGGCTCAAGAATGCCGAATCGAGCTCTTTGGGTCGGTTAGTCGCTGCAATGATCATCACTTTCTTATTGCCTACCGAGGTCCAATCTAGCAAGGCTGTGAGCAGCTCTTGGCGATGTTGGTCAAGGTCCTCTCGACGACGAGCGAATGTCTCCACTTCGTCGATGAAGAAGAGCGTCGGCTTAGAGCCATCGTGAGCGCGCTGCATGATTTCGTTTAGCTTAGAGACAGCCTCTCCGCGTTTGATCAACTGCGCAAGCTGCGGTCCCGACCACGATACCCATTCAAAGTCTGCGTCGCGCATGATCTTATTCGCCAGCTCAGTCTTACCAGTGCCTGGATAGCCGAAGAGAAGGACGTTCTGTAGCTCGCCTAGAGGGTTGTCCATGATCTGCATGGTCGACTTCAGCACGTTATCGATCGCGTCCACAGACTCTTTGTTGTAGACCGGTTCGACAGGGGCCCAGAAAGGATCGAGCGGGAAAACGCGCAGCCACTGCTTATGGATCGTTGTGATGAGGTCTGTCACGATCGGAATTTTGTAACGTTGGCGAATATTTAGGATGGGTTTGCCAATGCTGTTGCGGATGTAAGTGGTCACAATGTCAATCACGCGATCAACAATGACCTTCCCAAACTTCTGTGTCACCTTTGTGGCGATATACCCCCCTAGTATAGTGATACCAAAGTAGGCAACATAAGCCTTAGTGATCCAGTTGGTTTTGTCCCAGAAGTGCCAGGAGAGGCTTTTGGTGATTGACCAGGTGGTGAAAGCACCAAAACTCGCAGCTGCCTTTGTATTGTTCCAAGCGATGGGAACAAAGTCGTTAATAAAATCTGTGGTCTTGTTACTAACCGATTCAATCACTTGTTCTTGTGTGAGATTCAGAGACACTTGGCTCGTGTTGTGATACAAATTTGACGAATTTGTTGTATTTCCCGACACGTTGCCAAGATTGATCAGCTCATTCTGTCCATCTAAGCTTCCGGTACCACTTGGGGGGGTAGTATCGAAAAACTTCGACTTAGCATAATCCCACAATTTAGATCCCTTGTCGACCGTCCACTCGGTAGGGCTGCCACGCCCTAGCCTTTGCGCAGTCAACTCAGCTGCAGAAGTAATAGCGATACCACCGGCAGCAAGTTTCACCCAAGCCCAACCTGGATTGAACACATCACCAACCCGATTGGCTCCAAAGTCAACTACCCACGATCCTGCCTTCCACGCTAAATTGCTCACCGTTTCAACTTTGGCTAGTCCATAGAGACCAACTACAGGCAACACATAGTCAGAGTAGCTCCAAGCCGCACCAAAACCCAAACCCAACAGATCGCAAGCATTAGAAAAAAAGCCAGTTTTCCACTCGAGCACACCCCCTAAACCTGTGATAACACCAAGAGGGGCAAGTCCCCACACCAAGGCATTAACACGTTCTTCTGTCGTACTTCCACGACCGAAGAGATTTTTAGTCGAATCCCATATAGCGGACTTTAGCCACATAATACTCGGCCGAATCTCGGGATAGGTGTCATAATAGAAGTCTTTGCATAAACCTCCTATCTGCACGACCCCGGCTAAATTGATGCATCGGAGAGCAGCTTGGGATATCCGATCAATGCCCGCTCCATCAATGATGTTCCAACCTATTTCACAAGCACCCCAAACGGCTAGAGCGCCAGTAAGCGCTTTACGCTTCCATTCGGGAGTTTCTTTTTTTGCAGGGGCTCCGCCACCACCAGCTGGAGGTGCCGCAGGAGCGCCAGCACCAGGACCAGCGCCAGGAGGACCAGGAGGAAGAATCATGATCTTTACCTCCCCCTTCCGCTGAGCGCAGCAAAAGAAGCAAATGCGCCTAGTTTAATATAATACAGCAACTGAGCTTCTAGCAATCTCATTTAACTAACACCGAATAGTTAATAAACACAGTTATATTAATAATGTCGCGATCATAATATAACTTTATAAAGAACGAATAAAGATTCTGATAGATATACTTCCAAAGCAAAGGTTCCTCTCTCTGTGTCCTTTGTGCTCTCTGTGTTAATAAATTCCTAAGAAATTACTGGGATAACAGCTACCTACGCTTTTCATTTTAGACAAAATCTTATCATAATGAGCTATTAGATGCGAATGCCTGATAACGTTTGTAACCTTTTCTGCCCCTCCAGTCCCCTCAGAAGTGAAAGCGCGAGCAAGCTCGCGCACTCCAAAGCCTCGCGGCGCTCGGCGAAAAGACAGGGGTTTACAGCTTAAAATGTTCACCGAGGTAGGAACGACGAACAGCTTCGTTGTTCACAAGGTCATCGACGCTACCGCTTGCCATGACGTTGCCAGCTTGAACGAGGTAGCTGCGATGGACGACCGAAAAGATCTCTCTAGCGTTGTGGTCCGTGATGAGAACACCGATGCCTTTGCTGGAAAGGTGGCAGACGATGTCTTTGACATCTTGAACAGCGATGGGATCAATGTTAGCAAAGGGTTCGTCAAGCAGCAAGCACGAAGGTTTGGTAGCCAGGGCCCTGGTGATCTCGAGGCGACGCCTTTGTCCTCCAGAAAGCTCTCCAGCGCGCTTTTTGGCCGAACCTTCAAGCTTAAGCTCTGATAGCAACTCTTCGAGACGCCTCTTCTGTTCCGCTTTTCCTAAGTGCAGCCCCTCCAACACGCAGAGGATATTCTCTTCTGTGGTCAAGCTGCGGAAGACGCTGGGTTCTTGCGGCAGGTAACCCATGCCCATGCGTGCGCGGGTATGCATAGGAAAGCGTGTGACATCGGTCCCCTGAAAGGCTACGGTGCCTCCTTCAGGTCGGATCAGGCCGACAGTCATGTAGAAGGCTGTTGTCTTGCCGGCGCCATTAGGCCCTAAGAGGCCGACGATCTCGCCTGGAGAGACATAAAACGACAAACCATCGACGACACGGCGGCCACTATAGCTCTTGACGAGCCCCTTGACTTCTAGGGCGACTAAAGTGTCTTCTGAAGGCTGTGTCATGGGCTACGACCGTCTACAACATCAAGATTAAAACGCTCTCTGAGGCGCTGGTAGTCCCTATCCAACAAAGTAAAGCGCACATCGCCAAGACCGCGGATGATCGGTTTGTCACCGGCAGTATTGCGGCGCATCTCGACAGCTGGGGCACTGACAGCGATGCCATTGGCGCGGTCCAAGATAGCGGCGCGCCCTGGCTTAGACGCTAACAGCAGCCGTTGTTGGCTAGGCCAATACTCCAGCTTATCACATAACGCATATTGGGCGATATCTCCACGGCCGGTGTCAGCGAGATGGCCTTTAAGACAGACGTTGCCAAACGCAGTGACAAGCGATGGTTGCAAGCGTTCTGCAATCGGCGTGTAGTCAATGATGAGCCGATCAGAATGCATCTCAGCCAAACCATCGCTAAAATGCACCTGCTTAGCCCTTGAAACAATGCCACGATTGTCTACCGGACTGCTAATGGTGATCTTCTTCGCAACATGGTCGACGTGGATAGGACCATAGGCAACCATCTGCTGCCTCTTACCCGCCTCTGGAGACCCTATTAACACGGTTGTTTCGCCATCAGCCGTCAGCGCCAGCGGCTCCTTTAGTGAATCTTCTGGGGATAGGTGGATGATGACTACTCCTGTGTTGGCCAAACGAAGGCCCTCACTTTGGTAGATGACGCGTTCGCCTCGACGAGGCGTTAAGGTGGCAATAGCTCGGGATAGGTCGATGTCTACTTCTTCACACGTCAGCTGAGCCCCATCAGCAAAGATAACCGTCACACCTCCGCTGAAGAGAGCAGAATCGATAGGATATTCACGGGGTGCTTCAGAGCGAGTAATTACCGCTTCATCTGCCTGCACAGAGACCTTAGGGGTGGTGATATGGACGGCACCTGATAGGGTCAGCAATGGGCTCTCGTACGTAGCCTGCTGGCTTGCGATAGTCACTTCAGCATGATCTAAAACTGCATAAACATCATCCGCTTCAATATGCAGCGTAGGAGACAATAACGCCGTAGCAGCCTGCGCTGTCGCATGTGCGAGCGGCGGTAGTCCTGCGATGCTATCGGGTATGGTGTGCCCTGGAGCTTGGAAACGCGCGACAGCAACCCCCTTAAGGTCGATCTGATGTTGTTTGTGGCGGTAAACACCATTTTCGGCTTCAAAATAACGTAAGAGCTGCACAGGGGCTCCGGTCTCTTCATCCACTGTTAAGAGTTCCTGGCTGAAACCATAAGGATGCTTAAGCCATTCTGAAGCATCTTTTTCATGATACTCGAGGACCAGATCAGCCTCTTCACTATATAAGACCGTTCGCATTCCTCCTCGATGGGCATGGAAGATATCTCGACGGACACCGCGGCGCTCTTGCCTTAGGCCACCGGCAGGGGTGCTTTCGGTTTCCGTTCCAAGGATTTCCTGTAGATAGTCCTCATCATGAGGATGCAGTAGCAACGCTGTGACAGCAGCGGCAGCAATGCTGACAAGGAGAATAGAAGTCACAGCGATGTGTCTTTTGAACATGCCTGTTACCAGTTGCTCATCAGCGCGTAGATCTGATCTAGCTCCGTCAGCAACTTGGGTAAATCTCTAAAGGCTATTTGGGTAGCGGCGTCACTTTTAGCCTTTTCAGGATCAGGATGAGACTCCAAGTAGAGACAGTTCACACCTGCTGTCAAACCTAGCTTAGCCATCATCGGAGCGTACTCTCTGTTGCCTCCGGTCGATTCGCCTAAGCCGCCTGGCAGCTGCAGCGAATGTGTCACGTCAAGACAGACAGGAAAGCCGAGTTTCTTCATGATGGGTAACGAGCGGAAATCGACGACAAGATTGTTATAACCAAAGGAAACGCCGCGTTCGACGAGGATAATCTTGGAGTTACCTGTTGACAAGGCTTTGTTGACGATGTTTTCCATGTCCCAAGGCGCGAGAAACTGCCCCTTTTTGATTTGCATCGGCAACCCAGTCTGAGCAACAGCAACCACGAGATCTGTCTGGCGGCACAAGAAAGCAGGTACTCTGTCTCTTATACACATCTCCGAGCCCACGAGACGTAGAGGAATCTCG
>CAMFKD010000063.1 GCA_945957095.1 uncultured Chlamydiae bacterium | reverse complement strand
GGAACAGCAGCCGACCTGATTAAGATGGCGATGCTCAACGTCCGTCAGAAGCTAAAAGAAAGCAAGCTCCAAGCAAAGATGGTGTTACAAATCCATGACGAACTACTCTTTGAAGTTCCCGACACAGAACTCGACGCCCTCACCGCTATGGTGAAGGAATGTATGGAGACGGTCTACCCTCTAACGATTCCACTTGTCGCCGACATAAACATTGGCAAAAATTGGGAAGAATGTTAACATGCAATAAAGTCGCCATAACTGGCACCATCTCTTCGGGCAAGTCGACCGTATGTCGCATCCTGCACGAACTTGGTGCCGATGTTATCGATGCTGACGTTATCGTACATCGTCTATTGACCCCCGATACAGAACTTGGTAATAAGGTTCTTAACCTCTTTGACTCTGATGTACTCGACAACGGACGTTTTGACCGCGCTAAAATAGCTGAGAGAGTTTTTAACAATTCATCGCTGTTGTGCGCTTTGGAAAACATCCTACATCCCGCGGTAGAAAAGGAAATTACCGCCGAATATCAACGCGCTATTACCCAGAGACATGCCCCACTCTTCGTTGCTGAAGTCCCCCTACTCTTCGAATCGGATAGCCAAGGATACTACGACTGGGTCGTTGTCGTCGTCGCCGATGAGGCCTCTTGCCGCCAGCGCTTCGCCAACAAAACGTCCTATCCCGAACAAGAATATCATAAGCGAGCTGCCAGATTGATCCCTCTGAACGAAAAAGAACAACAGGCCGACTTTGTGATCGTGAATAACGGCTCTGTCAATCAACTGCGCGACGCTGTCCAGGAGCTATATCCACAGCTCCTCAAAAAAAATGCTAAGAAACATTCAGTATAGAACAGGAGTGACAACTCGATGGATCCAGAAGAGACAATCCCCACCAAGGTAACGGATTCAACAGAAGCACCAGAAGGGCGCGAACCAGAGCGACGCGTTGAGGGAGAACGACGCTCTCCTGGACGTCCACGGAGTTCTCATCACCACTCTTCAGGCGAGCAACGCCAGCAAGAACATCGCACACATTCCAGACAACACCGCGAGCGTGGCGACCAGGAAGGGTCACATCACAGGCAACACCGCGAGCGTAATGAACAAGAAGGTGGGCAATCCAGACACCATCGTGAGCGTGCAGATCACGAAGGCGGGCATCCTAGACAGCATCGTGAGCGCGCTGAAAACGACACAGCACAACCGAGACAGCATCGTGAGCGCGCAGAGCCAGAATACAACGATGCCAATGAAGCCGACAACCAGAACGAAGTTCCAATTGCTGCCGATCCCAATGCTATTGTGGAAACGATCAAGATCGCTGAAATCCAGCGCATGAACATCCAGCAGCTTAACGAATTTGGCAAAGGCATTGGCCTCAAGCATCTCGGTTCTCTGACGAAGTCTCAGATGGTGTTTGAGATCGTCAGAGCACTATCAGAAAACCCGAATGAAATCCTCATCGGTGAGGGTGTGCTGGAAGTGCTTCCCGATGGCTTCGGCTTTCTACGCTCTCCTAACTACAACTACCTGCCGTCTGCTGAAGACATCTATGTCTCGCCGGCGCAGATCCGCCGCTTTGACCTGAAAAAAGGCGACACCGTTTACGGCACTATCCGTCCCCCTAAAGAGAAAGAAAAGTTCTTCGCCCTGCTTAAGGTCGACGAAATCAACGGTGTCTCTCCTGAAAAAGCAAGAGAGCGTATCCTCTTTGAAAACCTAACCCCCCTTTATCCTAACCAACGCTTGGTGATGGAGACGGGATCGGACCAGCTGTCAACGCGTGTCCTCGACTTAGCGGCACCAATCGGTAAAGGGCAGCGCGGTCTCATCGTCGCTCCCCCACGCACTGGTAAGACGATTCTACTGCAGAATATCGCCAACGCCTTGGCGAAGAATAGCCCGGAGACCATGCTGATGGTGCTGCTCATCGACGAGCGCCCTGAAGAGGTTACCGACATGCAGCGGATGGTGAAAGGGGAAGTGATCGCCTCTACCTTCGACGAACCACCTGAAAGGCACGTGCAGGTCGCAGAAATGGCCATCGAAAAGGCACGTCGTATGGTTGAGCATGGCCGAGACGTCGTCATCCTCCTCGACTCCATCACACGTTTAGCCCGCGCTTACAATACTATCCAGCCACACTCTGGCAAGATTCTGACCGGTGGTATCGACGCCAATGCGTTACACAAACCCAAACGCTTCTTTGGTGCTGCCCGTAATATTGAGCAAGGGGGGTCCCTGACCATTATTGCGACAGCACTGATCGATACAGGCTCTCGCATGGACGAGGTGATCTTTGAAGAGTTCAAAGGCACTGGTAACATGGAACTGGTGCTCGACCGTCGTCTGGCTGACCGCAGAGTCTACCCCTCCATTGACCTCATTAAGAGCGGTACACGTAAAGAAGAGCTTCTGTACCATCCTAATGAGCTAGAGAAGATCTTCCTGCTCAGACAAGCCCTAGCTGACCTATCGACTCTAGACGCCATGAACTTATTGCTTAACCGCCTGCGCAAGACGAAGAGTAATGTCGAGTTTCTGCTGTCAATGAAAGATTAGGAAGGAAGAAAGTCCTTGATTTGCCAGCTCTAATCGTGCATCTATGATCTTTAATCATGGAGTGAACGCATGCGTGGCTTATATTTGCTATTTCTACTCGCGTTTGTGGGATTTGGGTCGTGGTGGTTGGTAGACAACAGCGACACCGTGCATCAACTGGTGCGTCGTTATACGGGCGGTGAAAGAGAAGAAACCATGTTTCTAGCTCTAGAACCGCGCTTTTCTGTCGACCAGTTGATGAATGCCCACCGCGATGAGTTGCCCGACCATCGCCGCGATGACCGGTTATCGCCCACTCTAAAGCTCTATCCCTATCTTCTACTGGATGTCACCTACAACAGATCTGACAAAAAGGGACGCGAAGGGGTTATTCTGTGGAGCTTGGATGATGGCGAGATGATCCTCGATACGGACAGCTGGGATAGCACGCATGGTTTTAACCAGTTGATTGCGATGCAAGCAAACGAGCAAGATTACAAGGTCATCAAAGCATTGGCCTCTCGCGGAGGCAAGGTGCGCCGCGATCAGCTGATCCGCGTTCTGAACCAGCCATCGGATGTCGTCGATGAATGGGTAGACAATGCGATGTCAAAGCGGCTGGTCATCCAGGATGGCAACAACTACCGTTTGCGCAATCCCGACGTCAATATCGATGTGGCACCGATCACCATCATCAGCCAGCGGTTAGTGACGAAGCCCTATAACCATGCTGTAAAGCAAACAACCAAGTACAGCAAAGAAGAGATCCAAGAGGCCGTAGAAGCAGTATTTGCTCCGAATGTCACCATTCGCGATGTCCACGAGGTCTTTTTGCCTGTCTATAGCATTGCTCTATCTAACCGCGATGGGACAGTCCAAAGCGTCTATTGGAACGCTTTAAACGGTAAGAAGTACACACCGAAAGATCGTGCTAATAGCCGCTAGATTCCGGCTAGCCATTCCCGGAGTGGCTGGTTCTATGCAGAACCTGGTAATGGACGCCGATGGGGTCGTAGTATAACCTTGCTGTGGGTTGCTTAGGATCACCCGAGCCAAAGATCTGCATTTCGGAAGGCATCAGCTCTCCCTCTGCATTCAGACAAGGAGAGTCACAGCTGAAGACATGGATGTTACAGTTGAGCACCCGGCTAATCGCTTGCAGCTCCAGGTTGCCAATATAGATCCTACTTTGCGCCATGCGTTCGAGATAATAATCAAACGCCCTATCCAACAAGCCTTCTTGCTCGACATTGACGCCTTCCATGAAATGTCTGTACTCGTGGCGATGTTCACGTAAATAGTGAATCATCTCTGCACGCAAGATGGCAATCTGGTCGTTTTCCTCTTCTAGAGTGATGCCAGATTGAAGACTACGCACAATGGCTCTAAGGCCGCAGTTACCATCACCTAAGACATTTTCTAGCCGGTTCTGTGTCTGGATTAAAGCACGGAATCGCGCCACTTTTTCAGCGCTTAGTTCTAAGCTCTGAATATAAGCAATCTCGTCCGCCAGGGTGGCGAAACCAGCGCCAAGGCGAGCAAGATAATTGATCATATCCTGAGAATGAGGAACGCCAATCAGGGTGCTATAATGGATATAACCGGCGCAGACGAGCGGTGACAAGAGAGTAGTGGCTGCAAAAGAAGCGGTATTACCTAGGTGGCCAGCGACGGAACGCAGCACGCCAAACAGATCATAGAGCCTCTCTTCATAGCTAAACAAAGCACACCACAAAGCGGCAGGTAAAGCCATCGCCGTATACGTTAACTTCAAAGAGCCTACTAGCAACTGGTAGGAAGTGTCTAGTCCGCTCAGTACAGCTAACGCAACACCAGTGACTAGGCGCATCGGCTTGCTAGCGCCACACAGCAGGGCATCTACATCACCAAGAATGTATCGGGCAGCGGATGTACTTAACGTTGTATGAATCATGGTTTACCTTTATTAAACCACGATAATAGTTTAGTTGTTAAATAAATGCAATAAATTGTTTGTTTTATTAAGATATGTTAAATATATACGTTCATGGGTAGTTTTTTCTTGCACGCGCCCGAACTCATAAATCGGGCACGGGCACGCACACATATGCATTAAGCTAAACGATATTTTCCACCACAGAGTGCACAGAGAAAACAGAGAGGAAAATGAAAAAAACAAACACAATACCTTCATAAAAATCGAAAAAAGATCTCTCATTTCCCTGTCTTTCCTCTGTGTTCTCTGTGCGCTCCGTGGTAGTAAATTCTTAAATATTAGTAGTTAATTTTTATCGTTCATATCGTTTTCTCAAGTCTTCTGCATATAGGCACGCACATAGGCACGGGCACGAATCGGGATATAGGTGAACATGTACTTAAATAGTCCACTCTTTAACGCTGTCGACAAGGGCTGGAACGCCTTCGCCCAGCGCTGCGGAAATGCAGTGAAGCTGTCCACGTTTAAGCTTAAAGCGCTTTTTGAACTCTTTGACATGATCCTCTGCTTCGGGCACATCGACTTTGTTAAGAACGACGAGGAAAGGACGCTTTAGCAACTCTGGATTATAAGCCTTCAGCTCACTCTGAAGCACTTTGTAGTCGCTACAAGGATCACGCCCATCTATTCCAGAAGCATCTAGAACAAAGATTAGCAGCTTAGTGCGTTCGATGTGGCGGAGAAACTCGATACCCAAACCTCTATTGAGGTGCGCCCCTTCGATGATACCTGGGATATCCGCGACGAGGATGCGGCGGAAATCATCGAGCTGCAATTGACCCAAATTAGGATGGAGAGTTGTGAAGGGGTATGGGGCGATCTTGACGCGTGCCTTCGAGACAGCTTCGATCAGTGTGGACTTACCAGCATTCGGCAACCCCACCAGCCCCACATCAGCGATGAGTTTAAGCTCCAGCTCCACACGTAATAGTTCCCCTTCCTTACCCGGTGTACAGGTATTAGGAGCGCGATTGGTGGGTGACTTAAAACTCGTATTGCCGCGACCGCCTTTGCCGCCTTGACAGACTAGCCACTCTTGACCATCTTCAGTTAGGTCAGCTAAGATTTCGCCGGTATCGATATTCTTAACCAGTGTGCCGCAAGGAACCACTAAGACAAGGTTTTTGCCATTGCGTCCTTGGCGATTGGCACCAGCCCCCTGCCCGCCATTTTCGGCGTGAAGAAGACGCCGGTTGCGGAACCAGTCAAGGGAAGAAATTTGAACGTCTGCGCGCAAGATGACGTCGCCGCCCTTGCCACCGTTGCCGCCACAGGGACCACCTTTAGGGATGAATTTTTCGCGGCGCCAAGCGACAACGCCGTTGCCACCCTTCCCGGCGCGCAGTTCTAGAAGAACTCTGTCGACAAACATTTAGAGTTAGGCACCCGCTGGGAGGACGGAGACACAGACATTACGTCCACGGTGGAACGCGACTTTGCCATCGATCAAAGCGAATAGCGTGTCATCGCTGCCACGGCCGACGTTTTTGCCGGGATGCCATCTAGTGCCGCGCTGACGGACGAGGATGTTACCAGCCTTAACGACCTCACCACCTGTCGTTTTGACGCCTAGGCGCTTGGATTGAGAATCTCTTCCGTTACGGGTTGACCCCTGACCTTTCTTATGTGCCATGGTATGTGTCCTCTCTACTACGCTCTCTTTTGCGCCGCAATGTCTGTAATTTTTACGCGAGAGTACTGCTGCCGATGGCCTCTCTTCACGCTTTGACCCTTACGCCTTTTATATTTATAGGCGATGACTTTTGGGCCGAGAACTGCATCGACGAGCTCTGCCTTGACTTTGAAGTGAGCCACTGTAGGCTCGCCAACATGGGCTTTGCTGCCGTCATTCACAAAGAGAACATCGCCAAACTCTACTTGAGAACCACTTTCGAGTCCTAGATTATCGACGTCGATGATATCGCCTACACCGACTCTAAACTGCTTACCACCAGTCTTGATGATCGCGTACATGGTTTGTATTCCTCCGCTAACTGTGCTCTGGAAGGGCCTGCACTCCTCTTACCCACTCACACTCTCTACACCTTTTCACATCAGATTAGGCGGAATCGTCGAGTAAAAGACAGACCCTTTTCGCATTTTTTCATACGATAGTAAGCAGGAGTATAGGAGATGGTGTCTTTGAAAGCAAGGCTCATTTCTTAAGACGCAGCAAGCGCTCGACCGAAGCATCTAGCCGCTCCATTGAGAGAGTTCCAGAGACAACAGCTTGACGTAAAGCAGCTGCTACGTCAGCGATGAGCTGCAAGTTCTGTGCCGGCGTCGCATCAAAATCCGCCCACTCCAAACGACCGATGATGACACAGTCGCATCCGGCAAGAATAGCCTCAAGAGCCGCTTGCGTTACTGCAGCGCTAGCACTGGCAAAGTTGTGCTGATCAGGAGCGATGCCACGCATGGTGAGGCAGTCGCTGATGATGACGCCATCATAGCCCCACTGCTGGCGAAGAAGACCGGTTAGGATGGCAGACGACCGCGTTGCTGGATGAACAGGGTCTAGCGCTGGAACCAGCAGATGAGCTGTCATCACTGCATCGGCCTGGCCCAACAACGCCTTAAATGGCAGAAGCTCCATGGCCTCCAATTGCTCTAAGCTCTTGCCCACAATCGGTAAGCCAAGGTGAGAATCAATAGCGGTATCACCATGACCAGGAAAATGCTTAAGAACCGTAGCAATCCCCTCTTCTTGATGTGCAGCGATCACCTGGCTTGCCATCACGACAACGACATCGGGAGTCTTACCAAAGGAACGATCGCCAATGACTGGGTTGTCAGGATTGCTAGCCACATCGACGACGGGAGCAAGGTTCATGTTGATGCCGACAGCTCGGAGCTCACTAGCGCAGAGACGACCGATAGCATAAGCTAGAGAAGGATCGCCGCTAGCTCCGATCACACCAGGAGATGGTAAAGACGAAAAGCCATTTACCAAACGAGAAACGCGACCGCCTTCTTGGTCGACAGCAATGAGAGGCGCAACACCGGTGATGGTAGTGATCGTAGAATGCAATTGCTGTGATAGCGCATTGACCTGAGCGGGTGATGTCAAACCATTCGCCCACCGATAATAGACCACATTGCCGAGCCGAGAGGATTCTAGAAAACAACGAGCATCGTCATTCAGTTCTTCGCCATAGACAAAACCGAAGATAAGCTGTCCGACCTTATCCTCTAGCGACATCTCCGCATGGAGCACAGTCGCTACGCTTAGCATGATGAGTAGCGCACGTATCATCTCGACCCTCAAATAAACCATCGAAAGCACGAACAGCGACGATCCAGAGCAATCCAAAAGCAATCGCTGCCCCGCCGGCATAGCCAGCGCCAGAAATAAAACCACCGCCAACCGTAATCAAGCCGATATTAGCGACAGACGACAGTGCACGGGCGCTCCTGGCTCCCATGCCATCGATGACCAATTTGCCGCGCATCTGCGTCTCTTTAGGAAGCGGGATGTAGGCCAGCTCACGTGTTGTGTCAAAGAGCGTGAACTTGGCAGCGCGGCAGACACAATGTTTGACGCTGCCGATCGCGACAGCCAACGGCAGCCAGAAGCCTGCAAAGAGGCTATCGCGGCAACAGACAACGGTAAAAAACAGCAGCGTCGTCGCCATGAAGATAAGGGGTAACACCATTGCTGCCGTGCCCCAACGACATCGCTCTAAGAGCATCGGCGCTACCCACAAAGCACTGATAGCCGTGAGCAAACCGCTCCAAAACGTGAGTTGTCCCATGTAATGACAATAGGAGCGGGGATCGCCGCAATATTCCTTTAGGACGCCGAGAAACACCACTTCCGCTAAGGTATAAGCGAGATAATCGAGAACGACGATAGCACCTAACCAGCGCAGGTAGGGAGAAGCAAACACCGTCGCCAAGCTGACCCCTAGCGAGGTGCTGGACTGCACGACGCTCTGCGGTGTTGCTACCTTCTCCATCAATCGCGTCCAAATGAAGAAGAGCAGCATTAACCCCAAACAGGCAGCAACGACAACTGCAAGCAACCAGTAGATGGACACCTGCCAACACGTTCCTTGCGCAGTGCAGTACATCGTGATCGGCCCTGCCAACAAGGCTCCAGCGCTACCACCCAGAAGTAGTGGCGCATAAAAACGCTTTGCCTGCTCCATAGGCATATGACGGTTGGCATAGCCCCAAAACAACAGGGACAATAGCGCCACCTTCCACATCTCGGACATCACATAGAAGACAGCTGCCACCCAGTTGTCAGCGACGATATCTGGACCCCAACCACTGCTTGACACAACAGGCATCGTCTGTGAATAGGGATAGAGCACGATGGCATACAGGATAAAGAAGAGCATGAAGACGGTCGTAACGATATAGAAAACGCGATCCATCGGAAAGCGACGCATCAGGCGCGACATCCCCCACGTCAAGACGATAGAAGCTGGTAGTGCCGCCCACAGTTCAAAGAAAGGGATGAGCTCAGCCGCACCGCCGCGGTCGGCAACGGCGACAGTGCTTCGTAAGCTGCGTAAAATCCAGAAGTTGAGATGAACCAAACAGACGAGGGAAAACATGGTCGCAAAGAGCGCCCATTCCCCCACACGAATCGAAAGCATCCTTTCCAAACGCCTTGCTACGAGTTGGCCCACAAAGGTCCAGCTATTAGAAAAGAGAGGGGGAGAGAGAGACTTGGTAGGTTCCACTCATGACCCTCAAGGGTTATCCATTGCCACAGACGAGTCTCCACCACGCCATTGCAGGTAGTCGCGTAGGATCTGCGCATGGTCAAAGGCAAGGTCATTCCAGGGAATCTCTTCCAACCTCACGATGAAAGCAGCGGCGGCATCATCGCCGGCATGTGGCAGCTGGTATGCCTTGGCGGTGTGTGTCACTTCAACAGAGTGGTGGCGGAAATCGCGCTTGGGATCGGAATAGACATGAAACTGGCGGAGATCATGAAGGTCAAGGTTCACCTCTTCCATCATCTCACGCCTAATTGCAGCCTCGACGGTTTCTCCATACTCCACCTTGCCACCAGGCAATGCTTTGCCCCAAGGCGCTTTACCGCGCTCAATCAGGACAATACCCTTAAAGTCGTCTTTGTCAAACACCTCGATAATCGCCGCTGTTGTCAGAATAGGCGGCCGATACTCCGCAAGAGCGACACCACTACATAAAACCAATGCAAGTACGACGAGATACTGAATGCTCTTCATAAGTCACCCTTCTCCTGCTGTTTGGAGCACTAGGGTAACATGCCTGTTGGATAAGGACAAGAGGTAGCTTTCCTTCGACATAGCTTCTCAAAAAGTCCTGCCATGTGATGACCTAGCGAGCTGAAACATTCTGGGGCTCTTTAATTTTGGCCTTGTCCACTTTTTCTCTCGGTTTCAGCCTCTGTTCCCCTCCTAAGCCGCGTTAGCGGCGACATTACCTAGCCCCGGGTGCAGCGAGCCGTAAGGCGAGCAAACCCGGGGTAATGATAAAATAAACCTCTAGAGCCACGTTAGTGGGAATTGCTGAATACTTCCAAAGAGCCTAGTAAAGGAAGCCGAAAAGAAATAGAGGGATTTCCCCTTTTAGTGGATGGAGAATCTCATCTTTGACCAGATATGCGGGTTCTTGAAGCCCTTTGATCTGCGCACGGGTTTTGTTTTTACCTCCGATTTCAAATAAAGCTTCACGAGTACGATAGTCTCCTTGCTTCGAGCAAAAAAGTGGTATCCCTGCGTTTTGCAAAGACTGGATGAAAAACAGTTCTCTTTCGGTACCCTTAACCACAGGCTGTCCTAGATATTGCTGCAGAGTATGCATCAGGTTAGTATGGTTAAGAAAGGCTTTGACCGGCTTGCGTAACCCCACACTCCCCCCTTCAAAAGGACTCATCTCACGCAGCAAGCCGACAGATACCAACATCGATAAGTAATGCTCTACTGTTTTGTGATCGATACCCAAATGCTTGGCGAGATTATGTGTATTGATATCACCAGGAGGAATCGAGGCATGGTAGGACAATATCCGCTTAAAGTAACTTAAATTGGAGGTCTTCATATTGTAATAACTAGCGATGTCTTCATAGATAGTTTTTTCTATTATTCGGGATAATTTCTCATAATACGAATGTGGATCTTCAAAGAAAAATGGGTAATATCCCATTTTCAAATAGTCCTCAAAGTGAGACAGTAGCTTTGCGGTACCTTTCAGGCCTTCAAGACAACGATCGGGAGCGTTCAGCAAGTCAGCGTAGGCAATGGGTTTGAGATCTAGATCCAGCGTAAAATTTAGGTATTCGCGGAAAGAAAGCCCATAAAGGTGGTACATCTTCGCCCGACGAGAGAGATCATAGCTCCCACCCACAAGG
>CAMFKD010000062.1 GCA_945957095.1 uncultured Chlamydiae bacterium | reverse complement strand
GCTCAACCGCGATATCTTTGAAACCATCTACTTTGGCGCGTTAACAGCCTCCACCAAGCTTGCCGAAAAAGAGGGCCCTTATGCGACTTATGCTGGCTCTCCCTTATCTCAAGGGCAACTGCAATACGATCTGTGGGGCGTCGAGCCAAGCTCCCGTTGGGATTGGGAGGCACTAAAGAAAGAGATTGCCGCATATGGCGTTCGAAATTCTCTCTTGTTAGCGCCTATGCCAACAGCGTCGACGTCACAAATTTTGGGCAACACAGAGAGCTTTGAACCGATTACGTCAAACCTCTACTCGCGTCGTGTGCTATCAGGAGAATTTATTGTAATTAACCGGTTTCTCCTGCGCGACCTGGTGCAGCGAGGACTTTGGCATGATGACATGAAGCAGAAGATCATGGCAGCTAATGGCTCTATACAAAGCTGTGAAGAAATTCCTGATGATCTCAAAGAGCTCTACAAAACTGTATGGGAGATCAAGCAAAAGGCATTGATCGATATGGCTGCCGACCGCGGACCATTCATCTGCCAATCGCAATCGCTCAATCTCTACCTCGATACAGCTAGTACAGGTAAGCTCTCTTCCATGCATTTCTACGCTTGGAAGAGAGGGCTTAAAACAGGGATGTACTATTTGAGAACACGTCCAGCAGCGGAAGCCATCAAGTTTACAGTGTCAGCTACTACAAGCTGCGGACTCGATAAAGCCGCTTGCCTTACCTGCTCGAGCTAAGATATTGGGCAATAGCGAGATCTTCAGATGTAGTGATCTTGAGGTTACTGTAACATCCTGTCACTAGCTTGACGGGTTGGCCTAATGCTTCCACTAAAGAGACGTCATCGGTCACTTCCAAACCATTCTCAAGGGCATGTTGAAATGCTCGACGAAGAAGAGGCAAGGCAATGACTTGAGGCGTCTGGACTTCCCACAATGTGGAACGATCCAAGGTGGCCCTGACGAAGCCATCGCGAGAACTTTGTTTAATCGTTGCCTTCACTGGAACGGCTAGGACAGCTGCTTCATGCTCGCGAGCAGCCTTGAGAACCTCATCCACCGCCTCTCGCTTCACCAATGGTCTAGCGCTATCATGAATACAGACAAGCTGACAAGGCTCTGTCACACTCTGTAGACCGTTGTATACGCTATCCTGTCGGCGCGGCCCTGGTTCTGCAAAGCGTATAGGAACAGGACACTTTGGCAAAGCAAAATGGTGTTGATAGTCTTTACGACAGACGACAATGACTTCTTTTACTTCTGTTAGGCTAGAAAACAGCTCAAAACTATGACGCGCAAGTGGTTTACCAAGCAATGGCATATATTGCTTGGGAACAGCACTTTCCATCCTGCTGCCCGTACCACCTGCAAGTAAAATAACGCTGATATCTTTGATCGGCATCCTAATTTTTTCCCAGCCTCTTCTTCAATGTCATCAACGTTACCTCTGGACTTGCGAACAGGCGGAAGCGCATAGTACCCCCAACACCCCTATTCACATAGACACTCTTGTCACCAACGCGGTACTCCCCCCCGGTATATTGAGGGTTCTCCAATACCACAAAGCGACTGCGCACCCAAGGAAGATTAATCTGTCCTCCATGGACATGGCCGCATAGGATAAGATCACCTGGGTAAGCTGCCAAATGAGGAAGGCAGTCAGGATTGTGGGCTAACACAAGACCAGGAAAGCGGTGGTCATAGTGCTCAAAGGCGACTCCAGGCTGAAAACGATTAGCCATGTACTCTCCCACCCCACACACATTAAGTGCACTGTCGCCAACCTTAACCAAAGTGCCCTCGTTTTCTAGGCTGATAAAGGGTGTCTCACGCAAAAGCTTAACTAAGTCACGCTGGGGCACTAATTGTTTCAGACGCGGAGACATGATACCTTTTACCGGCTGACGACGCAAGAGACGGCGCACAATCTTAGACAGTTCCTGCGGTATCTGTTCTACGATGTCGTAATCGCCTTCAGGGTTCACGGCAACATAAGATTGGTAATCGTGATTACCGAAAACACCATAGCAGCCAAAGGGTGCATGAAAACGGTTAAGGAAAGCCTTAAGGCGTTGCCCATCGGAAATGCGACTATAGCATAGGTAATCACCAGTAAAAACGATGAGGTCCGGCTGCCATGACAAAATCCTATGACTTAGCTTGTCTAGAAAGGCATCGGGAACAGCAGGATGAAGGTGTAGGTCGCTAAATTGGGCTATTTTGAATCCTTCTAACGCCGGCGGCAAGTCTCTAATCGCCACTGGTAATCGCGTCGTCGAAAGAAGGTTAGGTTCTATAAAGCGTGGCCAAATTCCCACAAGCGAGATCGCACACCCCAAATCCCATAATAACTTAATAGTTTTAGCGCGTGAAAAGTGCATATTTATGTGATGGGTGAAATAGGCGGTAGGAATGGACAATAGACCTAATGGACGGAATGGAACTAATAGACATCATGGACAAAAGAGACAGTTGCAATATCCATGGTGTCTATTAGGTCCATTCCGTCCATTAGGTCTATTGTCCATTGTCTATAGCGCCGGCTGCATCAACAGATGAAGCCGGCGAAGAGAAAACGTTCTAACGGGCACCAACGGCTGCTTCGTCGCGAATGTGCTTGTTGACCTTTGCGTTCATCTTGAACATGTCAATCTCACTGCTGGAACCAAATACTTTTGCTAACTTTGCATCGGGAACGATGTTACGGCGGTTAGCTTTGGACTGGAGGTTATGTTTTTTAATATAATCCCACAGACGCTTTGTTACTTCTGTGCGAGGCAAGGGACCATGCCCTACAATCGCTGCCAGTTCGTCGCTAACATGTACCGGCTTCATGAAAGCCGAAGGCTTTTTCGTCTTTGCTGTCATTTCTTCTTGCTCCTTCTTTAGTTTGTGATGTGGCTAACCATCATCCACGGGAAATATGACGTTAGGGAACCCAAAACTAGGGCTTTTGTATCGGGGAAACCATTTTCAAGTCAAAGCAAAACCTCAGGGATATTTAATCAACTTCTTCTTTTTTCCATGAAAATTCATCATTAACCACCTTGTAATCAATGAGATAACTATGTTATTGGTATAAATATTCAAATTTCAGTTATTCATTTTAGCTGGTGTAAAAAGAGTGACGAAGCAGAGAAAAGACGCTATGATTTGCGAGTGAAAAGCGAAGGAACCGCTGGTTATGAACGACACAAACACTTCTACATCTAGTCAGCAACAGCTATTATGGGCTCTTACTCCATTACAGAGCCATCTCATAGCAGCAAATAGCATCGAAGAGCGAATCAGCACCCTAAAGAGCTATCCTTTTGTTCACGGGTTTCTCTCCGTTCATCCCTCTATTAACAGCTTTATAGAGAGCACCTCGAAGGATCATGCGACCATCATTCTACAAATCATCGCTATCGGCCAAGGGGATAACGTTCTGCGCTATCCGGAACATTCAGAGGAATATCACACCCAGCTCACAGAGCTAGCTGAACGATTGCGACCGGCTGATCAATTCTATGATAGCATTGGAGGCCTTGTTGGTTACCATGTAGTGGTCCTCAGATTATTGCTAGGAGAAGACCTGGGGCCCTTTGTATCAAGTTCTCAGGTATGCTATAAGGTCCCAGAAGGCATCGATATCCGACAATCAACCCCTGAAATAGCCAGAGTGGTATTGCATGCAATAGAAAAGCTAGATCGCCTGGCAGAAATCTATGTTGTCGGCGGCGCCGGCGATCGCCTCGATCTGCGCGATCCCATCTCAGGTGCAGCGCTTCCAGCTGCTATGTTGGCCTTTGAGGGACGTTCCTAAATGGAGGTGCTAATACGCGACCTACAAGCCCACGAGTATCTTCATTACAAGCTGTTCCACAAGCAACTGGTGACGCCGATCGCGATGATGACATCGGAGGAAAAAGATAACCATCGGCAAATTTTAGCCATTTGTGAAAGCAACCGCTGGTGGGGCCGACCACGCGACAGTTTTAAGCTCTTCAGCCAACCTGGCGGACCCGTGGTAGCGGTCACGGGCGACTGGTCGTTGAAAGCACCTTTGACCCCTACCCTAAAACCTGGCGGCCATGGTGTCTTATGGAAGCTTGCATTGGACAGTGGTGTCTTTGATTGGTTAGAAGACAAAGGTTGTTCTAAACTGCTTATCCGTCAAATCAACAATCCTGTCGCTAGCGTCGACTTTGGGTTACTAGCATTTTTAGGTTTCGGATTGATGGGTGACAAGGCTTTTGGCATGGCTTCTTGTGACCGCTTGCTCAACCGTCCTGAAGGCATGAGCGTCTTGATTGAAACCCGAGAAACAGAAGGCTACGACTACCGTTTGAGCAATGTTGAGTACACTGAGTTTGCTAAGAGAGGCATCCACGATGCGCCTGTTCACACTGATAGTGAATGCAGCGTCTACCCCGCTAACACAAACATCCTCTTCGCCGATATCAGAACAGTTCGCGATGTGATTCCTCGTTGCCCATTACCCGGCCTGTTGATCAACGCCAAGACAATGACACCTATATTAACCACTGACGGTGTCATCCGAGAGGTGCCTGGTGGACGCCTGGAAACGACAATGCAAAACATCGCTGATTACATCTGTGATCATTTTTCTACACCACTGCCTCCTGGAGGGCAACATCAGCTTAGAACCTTTGCCACCTACAATGTCCGACGCAAAACGTTGTCGACAACAAAAAGCACTTTTGTACCCGGTAAGTCAGCTGTCGGTAGCCCCGAAGGTACATTTTTCGATGTGCTCACCAACTATCGCGAACTCTTCACAGAGCACTGTCACTTTACCCTACCAGCGCTAGAGGACTATGAAAAGGACCTGTTAGCCCCTCCACCGTTCTTAATCCAGTTACACCCAGCCATTGGGCCACTCTTCAGCATCATCGCTCAAAAAATTCAAGGTGGTTCTCTAGCACCCAGGTCAGAATTGCGCCTAGAGATTGCTGAGATCGAGATCCGTGATCTGCACCTCGCGGGCAGCCTCATCGTTACCTGCGACCAGGTAACTGGTCTCCAAGCTCCCCAATCAATGTACAACGAGCAATGCGGAAAATGCTCATTACAACGCGTAAACATCTCGAATAAAGGCATCGCTAATGACCGTAGTGGAGCCTTCTGGCGAGGCGATATCGCACATCAGGAAATGCTAAAAATTGTTTTGCATGGCAATGGAGAGTTCCATGCTGCTGATGTGACATTTAGAGGAAATCAGACGATTGAAGTAGCAGATGGCGAGCGATTAGAAGCCAAAGCAAGGCCAGATGGAGGGGTGATCTTCGTGCGGACAAAGATCACACATCCCACCTGGGATTGGCATTACCGTGCTGGCACCGATGGTACCGTGACACTGACTAAACGGCCTTGTTCACCTTTTCGGGCAGAATTTCGGCCAGGCGAGGGGCCTCAGATATCGGAGCCGACGACGAGGGAATAGCGTCAGCTATTGCCGAGGAGACGGATGCGGTAGATGAGACCCCCGCAGCCGGCCGAAAACTGACCGAAAAGGCAAACAAGGTCCGCTAAACGAGAAGCGGAATAACGCCTGTTTGGCAGCCGTAAATGAGGCCAAAACCAAAGACGACATAAGAGAGAGCTAACAGGGTAAGCCGAGCTGTACTGTCGGTTAGCTTAAGAGCGGTATAGCCCAACAAAAACCCACCTGTCACGGTCAAAGAGACGACACCAGCGCTAGATCTTAGGAATGTGACAATACCGTTAAGAACAGGCGTGACCACTTCCCAACACGATTTTGCTACGTCTAATACAGCAAGAAAAGCACGCTGAATTAAGCTAAATCCCTTACCTGCTAGTAGGACCACTTCACGGCCTATCCACTTCGACCAGTCCTTCACGATATTGATAGCAGAACCCAACCCCAATTTGACAGGGCCCATGTCCACATGCATGACTTCCATGATAATATCTCTCAATTGAAGTTCACATTTAATAAAAACGATAGTAACCCTATTCCCCTATTTATGCAAGAATATAGTACACAGTCACAGCAGTTTCCGCTAAAATTTTACCACAGAGAACACAGAGTACGCGAACGAAGATGACATCCTATTAATCCAGCAGACGCGTTTGAACTCGCTCTACAAAAGGACATCCTTCGCAACTTGCTTCGAAATGGACGCAAAAATCGCGATGGATCTGAAAAGCTCCCTGCTCATAGAGCGAACGTCCGAATAACGCCCCCTTAGGGGTATCGCCAAAGAAACGGTGATGAAGGTAACCGCGTTTACCACTGTGCGGAGCATGAAAGCTTCGGTATAATGTATCAAAAGCCCGCATTTCTTCCGGATCACCGCGCTGCACAACGTCGCGATACAATAAAGGCAACAAGGCATTAACGAGGATGAGCTGCCGCAAGTCCTGACCGATGAGCGTCAGAAACTCAGATCTTGGCTCGGTCTCAAAGAGGTAGTGGCTATGCCAGTAGGCATCTTCATATGTGGGTATCAGCTGTAACAGCTCATTCCTCATGCCAACGAAATCTTGCTGGCTGGCACAGCTGCGCCATTGTTGCTCCCATCGTGTCGAATGATGTGGCCATCGCCCCTGCTGTACATCTAAGACAAGGTGAGATAGGGCAACGAGCCTTCGCACGGGATGATTTAATGGCCGCGACTTCCCCACGACCATGCTGATACGAGTGGGAAGGATGGGCTGCAGCGGTTTCCACAAGGTGTGTAATGTTTGATATTTTGACGATCCCTGCCAACGCTCGGCAAAAGGTGACTCCATAAAGCCGCTCACCCCCAATGCCACTGCTAATAACTCGTCTAAAGAGGTCACTGTTTGTTGGTAAAGCAACCCAAATAGTTCGAAAAAAGCTAGCGCATTGGCCTTATAACCTAACGCCATAGCAGTGCCTGCCGCTAGCCTTAATCCCGGTTCGCCTACTCTGGCCTCAAGAAATTCGCTCTTTCTGTTCAAACGCCAATAACCAGCCGAAGAGAAAATAGCCTCCACTTTGCCCTGTGCCATCGAGCGGAATAGAGTCTGCGCACAGCGTCCGCTACCTACAAATTTTTTATAGGGATAGAGCTCGAGATCAATCAATTGGACAATTCTCTTCAGTGGGATGGTCAAATAAGGCTCAAGATAAGCTTTAATAACCTCCTCGCCATTGCTCTTCAACAACGGCATAGGTTTGGCCGATGGCCAAAGTGACACATGAAGGATGACGTTGTCGTAGCGCGCATCGCTATCATGGTGGTGATGATACCAGCTGCTGTCTGCTAGATGGATTTCAATGTCACCTAAGTGGTCTCGACCACCAATGCGCAGGTGAGCCTTCACAAAGTCGGGGCCAGCCTCTCCGTTCCAAATACCTGGAGACACCACTTCTATTTCTTGACCGTCAGCAGTCTTTAGCTGACTAAAGTAGCATTGCTCAAGCCACATGACCTGCAAATGCCTCTCTTTAAAACAGGCAAAGTCCTCCTTAGCTTCTGTTGCTAACGCAGGCCATTCACTAAGTAATTGCTGGTAGTGAGCTTCCCATTCCATCGACGCTAAATCTCCTTTGTAGTGCGCGAAACAAACTCTACCAAAACATTACTTTGATGGAAAGGCTGATCACTCCCCTTGACAATATTGCCGCTGTGACGATAGTATGGGCGCCGTTATACCCATAACCAACTTTTCAGTTTGTTTTGGTATATATCACCCAGGAGAGCGTCATGGCAATGAATGCGGAAACCCAGCAAAGACTGAAAGAAATTCGCGAAAGATTGTTACATATGTGGAGGTATCTTTGACCTCGCTAACAAAGAGCAAGAGGTCCAAGAGCTAGAGGCTCGCGCTGCCGAACCCAGCTTCTGGGATGACAATCACGCCGCACAACAAGTCATCAGACGCTGTAACCAACTGAAGTTGTGGACAGTGCCCAGCCAAGACCTAAGTCAACGCCTGGAAGCTGTCACAGAGCTGCTTCCTGAAGCATATGACGTAGAAGATGAAGCCCTGATCGCTGAGTTGCAAGGTGAGTTAGATGCCATCGACCAGAGTTTAGGCGAGCTAGAACTGCGTCGGATGCTGGCAGGCGAACTAGATGATAAAAGTTGTTTTTTAACCATCAACTCCGGTGCTGGTGGCACAGAGGCATGCGATTGGGCCTTGATGTTGTCGCGTATGTACCAACGATGGGCAACGCGACGCGGCTGGCAGTGTGAAACGGTCGATTTTGTCGACGGTGAAGTCGTGGGCTATAAGCATATCACCTTAAAATTCACAGGACCTTTCGCTTATGGTTACGCCAAAGCAGAGAAGGGAGTCCATCGACTTGTACGCATTTCGCCCTTCGACGCTAACGCTAAGAGACACACTAGCTTTGCTAGCGTCGAGGTTACACCGGAGATCACCGACGATATTGAAGTAGACATTAAGCCTGAAGACTTAAGGATCGACACCTATCGCGCCTCTGGAGCTGGTGGCCAACATGTCAACAAAACCGACTCCGCTGTACGTATGACACACCTGCCAACAGGCATTGTCGTCTCATGTCAGGGCGAGCGCAGCCAGATTCAAAACCGTGAGATGTGCCTCAAGATGTTGCGTTCCAAGCTATACGAACAGAAGGTGGAAGAACGGGAAGCTAAAGTCCGCGAACTGGCAGGTGAAAAAAAGGCCATTGGTTGGGGAAGCCAGATTCGCAACTATGTCTTTCAGCCCTACACTCTTGTTAAAGACGCTCGCACTAAAGTCGAGTGTGGAAATATCCAAGCGGTCATGGACGGCGATATCGACCTATTTGTCAACGCATACCTAAAAGAACTAGGGGCGGGTAGCCATGAATGAGACACCACAGCACGAACCCCAGTTAGCTGTACGCTATACCGAACCTGACGACGCCCCCTTCCTTCGAGAATGGCTATCACAGCCTAGCACCTTGCGTTGGTTCGCTATGTGCGATGAGGTCGAAATCGACGACTCTGTCAAACGCTGGATAGGCTTTGCACGCTATAAATGTAGCTTAACAGCCACCATGGATGGCGTACCATGCGGTATTGCGACACTCTATCTACAGCCTTATCGACGCCTGGCACACCAAAGCGAATTCGGCATCATGGTCGGCAAGGAGCACCGTGGATACCGCGTAGGGGAGTTTTTAATGAACAGCCTGATGGACCTAGCGAAGCATACCTTTCGCATCGAGCTGTTACACCTAACGGTATATGGCGATAACCCCGCTATACGACTCTACCGCAGGCTAGGATTTCAAGAGTATGGAAGGCAATCCCGCTGGCTAAAGAACCTAGATGGAACCTATAGCCAAAGGGTCTTCATGGAGCGCCTATTATGAGCAGTCTTAGTACATCTCAAACCCTAACCAAACAGACTAAACTTCGCATGCCACAACAGAAAACTACAACGCTTCAGGCGATGCCGCTAGAGGGCTTTCACAAAACCTTAGAGCATCATGCGGGACGTCCCCTCAAGATGCGGATTAATGATAACCACTCCACGATGTTAAGCGTGCGCTGGGAACCCGACCACACCCGTGTCTCTTTGCATCGCATGTTCCTCAATGCCCCTACAAATGTTATGGAAGCCTTAGCCTGCTATCTCAAAGGGAATAACCGCTCCCTTACCCCTACCCTTAAGCAATACATCGAACAGTGCCGCCAACAACTCGATTACTCCAGTGCCATTAACCCCACAGAGCTATCCCATCAAGGGCGGTATTACCATCTGCTCGACCTTTATAACGAAGTCAACGAAGAGTACTTTGAAGGGCGTGTGAAACTGCACATCACCTGGTTTGGCCAACCGCAGTCCAGGAATCGTTCACGCATCTCATTCGGCCTCTACCACGATACGCTAAGGTTAATCAAAATCAACCGCGTATTAGATCACCCTAATATTCCGCGTTTCCTCATCACCTACGTCATTTACCATGAAATGTTGCACCACATCTGTCCCCCCAATGTGGACGGAGAGGGCATCCACCGCATCCACAATCGCGAATTTAAACAGCGTGAAATGGAATTCCGCTACTACCAACATGCTGTAGAATGGATTCGCCAAAACAAAGTCAACCTATTCGCAGGGGTTACCAATGGCAGGACATAGCAAGTGGGCGAACATCAAGCATCGAAAAGGACGTGCTGACGCCCTACGCGGAAAAGCCTTCTCGCGTGCCTCGAAAGAAATCATCAGCGCCGTCAAGCTAAGTGGTCCCGACCCTAAAAACAACCCAAGGCTACGCTTAGCCATCACACGTGCCCGCGCCGTCAATTTCCCTAATGACAACATCGAGCGAGTGATTAAGAAGGCCAGCAGCGCCGACCAGGCCGACTACATTGAAATCACCTACGAGTTGTATGGCCACGGAGGAGTTGGCATCATCTGCGACATCATGACGGATAACAAAAACCGCATCTCCTCAGATATCCGCATCGCCACTAACAAGCGAGGTGGCACCATCGCCACACCAGGAGCCGTGGCATTCAACTTCGAACGCAAAGGCGTGCTGCAAATCAAAAAGGCGCTAGGCGACGAAGATAACCTCTTCTTAGCTGCTACAGAAGCAGGCGCTGAAGACTTCGATTCAGAACAAGACCAAGAGCATTACCTCGTCTACACCGACCCAGCGGATCTCTATGCCGTCAAAGATGCCCTGGCAGCACAGGGATTTGACGCCGGCAACGCCAACCTGGAAATGCTTCCTAAGTCCACTGTCGACTGCGACTTAGAAGTAGCTAAAGCAAACTTGGCTCTCATCGAATGGCTCGAAGACCTCGACGACGTGGACGCCGTGTACCACAATATGAACATCCCCGACGAGCTTCTCTAAGCAGGATAAGAATGCTTCTGCGCTGAGACAGTCTGGACGTTTCGCGACGAGGGAATAGCGTCAGCTATTTCTGAGG
>CAMFKD010000061.1 GCA_945957095.1 uncultured Chlamydiae bacterium | reverse complement strand
AAGCTTCGCAGCTGATAGAACAGCTGAGATCAGCAGTGCCTGAGCAGGATAAAGTAAGTGGGTTGGAGTACATTCAGGTAAAAAGCTTAAGGATTACCGGAGATGCTGGCTTTCGAGCAAGGATAACGGATTTAATACTTACGCTGTGCGTACGATCGGCATCTCGGGAGTTGATTAGTCTGATGACAAAGATGCGGGATTTTGTCACCATTCGCGAAGACGATTCGGTGCCCGGCATGTTCGCTTCGTATGAAGGCGTTCGGATGAATCCTTATCTCGATGCCGAACTTAATATTCAGAGGCCGGACGGAAAGACAGAAAGGCAGATTCTTCCTCATGAGTTGGTATTAGCCCATGAGCTCATTCATGTGCTTCATCTAAGAGAACCAGAAGGGATACCCTTACCTTTCCAGGACAGGGTAGATGATAGATGGACAAACATCGAAGAACGCCGAACGATAACCGGTTGGACCGAATTCCCTGTCGAAGAGGCGGTAGCTTCAGAGGCGGTAATCGATGTGCTAGAAGAAGGCGAAATATGGGATTTTGATGCTGTTCAAAGCGATTGGAGTTTGTTTTCGGAGAATGGCATTCGGATGCTGTTTAATCTGCCGCCCCGAGCAGATCACTATGGGGCTTTCAGTATTAGAAGCGGTACGCCGGCTGAAATAGCAGCACAGTTTGAAGATATTGAGGATCAAAGATTTATTGAATTAGTGACAGAAGAAGCCGAAAAAGGGAATTTGGTAGAGGCTGTAAGGCTTCTCAAGTCCCATCTGGAAATTTCCAAGCGTTATCCTGAGATTATCGACTATATCATATCTCTGGCTGTAAGGCTGGACAATGTTCAAGCTGCTAGAGAGTTATTAACCCTATTTGGTTATCGTACAGATTGGGGCGATCATGTCGCCAAAGCCTTCGAACAAGGTAAGGTTGAATGGGTAGAAATGTGGGCTGAAGTCCCGATGTTGAAGCTCACAAGTGATCAGAGCAGCATCGTGATGGACCTTTTTCGCGATCGTATTTCGAAAGGGACAAGTCTACCACAAGATAGAGAGATGCTTCGGATGCTGTTAGACAAAGGTGTCTTGGACATTGATGCACCCTTAGGTAGTGGGGTCGCGCCTGATCTGCGTGGTCACACACTCTATGGCAGTTTTCTTGTCTGTAACTTTGCTCGCGATTTCGATCGAGATATTGCAGATCTCATTATGAGCCGCACCACGCTTAACGTGGTAGATTGGTACTTTATGGCTCTTCGAAACAAAGACGCAGGTGATATGAATTTAATGGAATTGCTTGGCCATCCGGATCCAAAAATACCAGAGGGAATGGAACATATCATAGGCCTAAGAAGCTACCTTAGGGCAAAGGAAGCGGCTGGTGAAGCGGGGAAACCACCTACTGAAGCTATCAGAGTGGTTATGCACAATGGCCATCTCACGATTCAAATGCAGCAGAAGGTCCGCGAAAATCTGCTCCGATTTCTGCGGATGAGACAGTATGGATAGGTTCATCATCGGCGCTGCCTTCGGCAAAGTTGTCAGTTCGTTGGTCAGCGATGTCATGATGTCGCCTATTGGTTATCTTTTGGATGGTGTCGACTTCAGCAACTTCGCAGGAAGCAGGCGACAACGATCCTACCGTAACTTTTCAAAAAGTCTTGCCAATCCCGGATTTTCGCGCTTTGCATGGTCTTGTTGCATAATTCACCACAGAGCCAGTGAGACCAGTGAGCGGATATGAGGAATGTGAGGGGGTTGTACAACCAAACACTAAAGTCCATGTTTCAGTAGCTTTCTCCCCATCTCATAGCTTCTCAACGATCTCACAGGCGTTTTCGCTGAAATTTTCACCACAGAGTGCACAGAGAACACGGAGAGGGAAATGGAAAAATAAACACGATATTTTCCTATCCTTTCTCTGCGTTCTCTGTGCACTCTGTGGTAGTAAATTCCTAAAAATTAGTAGTTAATTATTTAGCAGAAATTGCTGCTGATCTCACTGGATCTGTGACCTTGTTGCGTAATAGCCCTCACAAGGGGATAGCGTGGAATAGCATGTAAATAAGTATTAACGATGGAAACGATATAATGATAATTTAAAATATCAATTCAGAGCAAATTTATTGAGTTCAATATGGAGTAGTTGTTTGTGTTTTCTATCATTATATCGTTATATCATTTCCATCGTTAATTTTACTTTTAAATTCACGCTATCAAGGAAATTACGCAACAACGCCAATCAGTGAGCGGATATGCTGACTTATAAGGCGTCGCGCATCCGACTTCTGACTTCCCACCATTGTCTTCTTGTGGTAGCCTTAAAAAAATAAAGAGGACAGGGCGTGACCGATGAGCTACCCATTTCAGGAGGGAACGACATCCACTAAGATAGCCGCTCCATGCATCATGGTCATCTTTGGTGCCACGGGCGATTTGACCCGCCGCCGTCTCGTACCAGCGCTCTATAACCTAGCCCGCGATGGGCAGCTGCCGGCACACTTCTGTTGTGTTGGTTTTGCGAGACGCCATAAGAGCGATGACGATTTCCGTCATGAGATGCATGATGCCATTAATGAATTTTCCCGCGTCAAACCTGTCGATGAAGAGCTATGGAAGACATTTAAAGGACAGCTCTTCTATCACGAATCCGAATTCGACACCGACGAAGGCTATGAAGCGTTAGCGAATCGGCTGCGGAATCTGGACATACAATTTGGTACCAAAGGCAACAGAGTCTTCTACTTTTCGACCCAGCCAAGCTTCTTCCCGACATTGGTCAAAAAGCTGAAAAAGCATGGTCTCCTCTACCCTCACAACCAAACCCATGGCCCTTGGTCGCGGGTTATCTTCGAAAAGCCCTTCGGCCACGACCTCGCCTCAGCTATCGAACTCCAAAACGGCATCAGCGATGACCTAGATGAGTCTCAGACCTACCGTATCGACCACTGGTTAGGCAAAGAAACCGTACAGAACCTCCTCATCTTCCGCTTCACCAACCCGATCTTTGAGGCGCTATGGAACCATCACCACATCGATCACGTCCAGATCGCTGTCGCTGAAGAACTCGGTGTCGGTACCCGTGGAGCCCTCTGGGAAGAACAGGGAATGCTCCGTGATATCGTCCAAAACCACATGATGCAACTCCTATCTCTTATCGCCATGGAGCCCCCTAGCCGCCTCGATGCCGATGCTATCCGTGATGAGAAGGTCAAGGTCATCTCCTCCATTGTCCCGATCAGTGCCAAGGAATGCCAGAAGTGCGTCGTCAGGGGGCAGTATGGCCCTGGCATTATCAACGGCAAAGATGTCATTGGCTATCGCCAGGAAGGTAATGTAGCCCCAGAATCTGAAGTCGAAACCTACGTCGCCCTCAAGCTCCACATCGACAACTGGCGCTGGGCGGGCGTGCCTTTCTATCTCCGCAGCGGCAAAAGGATGCCAAAAAAAGTGACGGAGATCGCTATCTCCTTCAAGGAAGCACCGGGCAGCCTCTACCAGGAACGCGGCAGACATAACCCTTCCAATGTGTTAGCCATACGCATCCAACCTAACGAAAATATCTCACTGACAACTAACTGTAAAGTGCCCGGACAAGAAAACCTGGTTCATCCGGTCAAGATGGATTTCCGCTACAGCGCCTACTTTGGTGCGGCGCAGCAAGAAGCTTATGAGCGGCTCATCTGTGATTGCATGGCTGGTGATAGCACCTTGTTTGCCCGCAACGATGAGGTACTGGCTTCGTGGAAGCTGCTAACGCCTATCCTGGAACGCTGGCGAAACAACAAACCCACTAACTTCCCCAACTACCAAGCGGGCAAGTGGGGTCCTGTCGAAGCTGACGTGATGCTAGCGGCCGATGGACGCCAGTGGCGCTTATTGTGAGGTGGCCATGCTAACTAATAATGACAGTACAGCCAAGCCAATCAAGCTGGAGACCTGTTCCGAAGACCGCAACAGCGGATTACATGCCTGCCTCTTCAACCTCATCGTTTTCTCCCCTAGCCGACATCGCTCTCAATACCTCGAAGGAGTAGTTCAGAGCGTCGTCGAGAACTTCCCCAGCCGCGCCCTCTTCGTCGAAGTGGATGACTCAAACAATACCATCACAACAGAATTCCGAAGCTCTGCCTTGCGTAAGGGACCCTACATCACTGGATATGAAGAAATCATGTTCCGAGTCCCCAAAAACGAATGCGCGAAGGTCCCCTTTGTCCTGCTCCCGTACCTCCTGCCCGACCTACCTGTCGTCTTGCTGTGGGGCCAAGACCCCACCACCGAGCGTGAGATCCTACCGCACTTGATTAAATACGCCAACCGCCTTATCTTCGACTCTGAGAATGCCGAAAACCTACAACGTTTTAGCCACCGCGTGCTAGCCCACGCCGACTCCTCCACTACCGACCTTGTCGATCTCAACTGGGCACGGATCAAAGGGTGGCGCGATGCCTTCGACGAGGTTTTCGACAGCACCGCACGACTAGAACAGCTGCAACTCGCTAAGAAGATCGAGATCACCTATAACAGCCGTCAGGATGAATTCTTCCACCATTGTGCCACGCAAGCACTCTACCTACAAGCATGGCTTAGCCACCAGCTGGGGTGGAAACCGCGCCACCTCGAACCTGGCGATCCCGCTACTCGCATTATCTACTTCAACGGTTCTAGCGATGTCACGGTTGAACTACGTTCACAAGAATCGGCTGAAAGGCCTCCTGGTAGCATCTTAAGAGTCGAAATTGCCGGCGCCTACGACAACTGCTTTAGTTTACAGCAAAAGCCAGGAACACAGCAGGCAATGGTGCATATCTCGTCGACAGAGCTATGTGAAATGCCCTTTTCCGTCATGATAGCAGGCCCAAGGCTGCGTTATCAGTTCCTTAAAGACCTCTTCTATAGCCGAAGCAGCCGACACTACTTCAATATGCTTCGGGTACTCTCACATCAGGACTGGATGCTATGAATAAAAGTGGTTTGTTAGACGTTTTACAATCCTTCGACGAACGCCGCGATATCGTCATCCCCGGCGACAAAAAAGCAACCCTAAGCTTCTGTATCCGCAACTTCATCGACCACGCCAATGCCAGTATCCTTGACCACGGTTACTTCGCCGTTGCCCTTTCTGGTGGCAGCACGCCCGCAGCCATCTACAAAGGTTTAGCTGAACCTGCTAACCGTGACAAAGTAGACTGGAGCAAAGCACTCCTCTTCTGGAGCGACGAGCGTAGTGTTCCTCCTACCGATCCTAATAGCAATTACCACATGGCCATGGAGTCGGGATTAGGCGTGCTTGGCATCGCACCAGAACAGGTCTTCCGCATGCAAGCCGAAGAGGATATTGTCGCCAATGCCGAAGCTTACGAAAGGCTCATCCAAGAGCGCCTTCCCGGTGGCGTATTTGACCTCATCATGCTCGGCATGGGCGACGACGGCCACACCGCCTCCCTCTTCCCGCATACACACGCCCTGCGTGCCCGCAATCGCCTTGTCGTCGCTAACTGGGTTTCACAGCATCACACCTGGCGCATGTCCTTTACCTTCGAGTGCATCAACAACGCCAAGGCCATTAACCTCTACGTCATCGGTGCCAACAAAGCCGAGATGGTGGCAAAAGTCCTCACTTCTCCCCTAACAGCAGATAGCCTGCCATCTCAACGCATCGGCACCTCAACCCATAAAGCCCTCTGGATCCTCGACCACGCTGCAGCCGCCCATCTGCTTTAGGGTCAGAACTCAATAGATGTGGCCTTGTTGGATCATTCACCACAGACCCAATGAGATCAGTGAGGGAATATCAGCAATATGAGAGGATGATACAACCAAACACCGAATTTCATGTTTCAGTAGCTTTCTCTCCATCTCATAGCATCTCACCAATCTCATAGGTGCTTTCGCTGAAATTTTCACCACAGAGTGCACAGAGAACACAGAGAGGAAAATCGAAAAGTAAACACGATATTTTCCTATCCTTCCTCTTTGTTCTCTGTGCACTCTGTGGTAGTAAATTCCTAAAAATTAGTAGTTAATATTTAAAAGAAATTGCTACTGATCTCACTAGACCTGTGGTAAATTATGCAACAACACGAAAAAACTACCTCATAAACATACATTAACCCCATCTTTTATAATTATAAAATAACTGTATACAAATAAAATTTAAATTAATAATATAATAATTAAATAAGAATTAAATAGGAGGTTATGATGTGTGCCGCATCATCTCCTTCCGGTCCTGATGCAAGCTTTGAGTTGTCCAGTCAGACGCGCATGATTCTGCACGCCTTAACGACCAAACCCGACACCACTCCAACTCAAACAGGACGAACCCCCACCGGAGGCATTGCCGAGCTAATCAGTCTTTCAAGAGCAGATACACCAGCATCCGCCCATCAAGAAGACAGACTCGTACGCCAGGCTATGTATGTCCAACTTGCCTTTCAAGAAGTTTTAGACAAGTTGTACACATCACAACATCTTTCTGGCCCAGACATTAAACTAATACAAAAAGTTTTCAAACATATCACGAACCGCCCCGATTCTACAGCGGCAAAGGTATTTAAGAATGCCAAAGAAATCCTGGAAACCCACGCATCGGAACGCACTGAGCTCGCCTCAACGCTAACGATCACAACAACAGTAGAACAACAGCTGCAAACTCTACAGGGGCATGTCAGCCGCATCACCCAAAAACAACTAGAAGCGACTTCCGAACGATTCCAGCAGGGGAGACAGCAGCTAGAACATAGCCTCCAAATGTCAGAATCACCAAGCACCCCAATTGAGACGCGTGCAATATTAGGACCAAGAATCTCCACAGGGACTGCTTCTGGAAATTACCGCCTTAGATTGCCAAAAGGCCTTGAACGGGGACAAGCTGTTACATCTGTTCCGCTGGAAGAGATGGAAGAGATTGTGATTGCGAAACCAATGCCACAAGGAATGGCTGAAGAGCGAATTCAAGAGTGGGGTAAACCTCCAGGTAGCGAAGTGCTCGGCGAACGCTTTACCTCACTTCTAGCTGATAAGACAGAGATGCCTCTTAATGTTCCTAAGACGGCAGTTCTCCCAATGCGCCACCATTTCTTTGGTGCCCCTCTTCCACAGCTTGCGGCACTTCCAAAATCCTATGCCATTCCCGAGGGAAGATGCTTAGAAATGGTACGAGATGGTGGGACGACGCAAGAAGCATTTTATGAACGCTTCAAAGGAGAACTCCTAGAAAAAGCCGCTGAAAAAGCCATGCAGGAAGGTTTTGGTTGCAACGTCCGACTGACGCCTGCTCTATCAGCTGAAATGAGACAAATCATACAAAATAGTCCCGACGCACAAACGTTAAGACGAGATCTTGGCCTTATGATCGCCGGCTACCTTGGAATCCCTGTCCCCGAGGGATATGACTGGTCATCTAGAGAGAGCCTAAAGCACCTCCTATCTGCAACCATCTCATTTTCTCCTGGCTCCTCTTCTTCCTCTTCTAGCAGTTCTAGCTCAAGTACTAGCCAGGCTAACCCTTTTGCACAACTACAGGCTATCTATGGAAAAACCATGGCCGAGCAAGCAAATCTAAATACAGCTATCAATCTTCTGAACCGCTTCTATAATGCAGCTGCCGACGAGTATCAAAAAGCCTCTTCTCTTGTCACTAGAGAGCTCACCAATCCGCTTCTTGAAGCGGTCATCAACCCGCAACAGAAGGCCAAAGCACATCTGTGCTCTGTCCAAGAATGGGTCAACCACGGCAAAACGCTAACAGAGCTAACCCGCGAAGAACAAGACAGCATCAGCCCCCTTTCTTATGCTCGAATCGCCATGGTAGACCTTATGACAGCACAGTTGGATCGCAATGCTGGCAACATTCTAACTGTCGAAGTCACCCGAGCAGAACTGGCAGATAAACTCGATACAAGCATAGAGGGTTTGACTGCGAAAATCGATACAGAATTCGAAAGTCTAAAGAAAAAACTTGAACAAGAGCCGATTCCTGAAAGACGAGCGATGCTGATTTGTATGCTAGGAAACGATATTGTCGGGGGATTGGGTCGCCAGTTTCGATCACTGCCCACCCAAAAAGCCTTGGAATTAGAATATGACATCCACCAGTACCTACACCTGCTTGCCTCAGGAAGAGATTCATTTCGAGACTGCTACTGCATTGACAACGCGCTGTCCTTTCCTGATCCGACAAAGACTAGTGTCACAGATATGTCCAACAATGCATGGATCATGGAACGCACCGTTTCTCAAGCGATTCTGCCCAGTCGTCTAAGTCGCCACTTGTCCCAATTAGACTATCGTGCCCAAATCCTGCCCGACCTGCGACGAGAACAAGCGGAGCTGCGCAGCCTTACCTCACCTGAATTTCCAAATGCGATGAGCTGGAATCACGCTCAGGAAAATCTCTCCTTCCTCAGCACACGCATCCTGCAGATTGGTGCACCAATGGGTAAGACCCCATTTGAGATGGCCTTACTGAGAGAAGATAATCATTGCATTCGAGAGCTATATTCATGTCCACTTGAAACGTTACTCAGCACACACTTCATGTCTGATGGCAAGCACATTCCACTCGAGCAAATGTCACCCGAGCAACTAGCAGCTCTAGATGAAGCCATCAAAGGAGAATATGCAAAACTGGCAACAGTCATTGGGACAGCTGACAATGGATTCGCAGGTTGGAATGCCCTGCCCGAGGTCGCTACTACTCGCGTTGAGCGGGAGGCGCGCATGTTTAGACGATACTAAACTAGGTGATGAATCTGTTAGTTGCATTTTTAACAGGTATTGATAAAATAGGAGCTACGAAATCTTTATGGGGGAAAGCCTGAATATGGGTCCATTAACATCTAAATGGGATGAAATCGAGGCTGTTTGGAAGTGGTCAGATAGTCGGGGCAACCCTTACTTCATTGAAGGAGCAGTACCTGGACCCGATGATACACTGATCCCAGCTTGCGTCAAAGTCGTCAATAGTTCGCTATCAAAACAGTACCAAGCAAGCGGTGTCTCATTCAGAGACGAGACCGGCCAACTTAAAAAGGCCTACTTTAACAATATCAACGAACCTTCATGGAACCCAGAAGTCATTAAAGGCGTAAGAGAAGAGATTGAACGCCTAAAAGACAGGGGTACCATTCATCAGGAATGGGGTGAACCCAAAGACCTTTCTCCCCACTTGGGTGCTTAATTAGAACCGCTTTCTTTGTACATGTTCACCTATGTCACCATTCGTGTCCGCGCCATTATTCGTCTATTTAGGGATGGTTTCGATCACTTCTTCTAAGCCGCGGTAGCGGTGTTAAGGAGATAGCCCCGGGTGCAGCGAGCCGTGAGGCGAGCAAACCCGGGGATTCCAATAGCATATCCCCTATAGCCACGTTAGTGCAGCAGTTCCCGCTAAAATTTTTACCACAGAGAACACAGAGCGCACAGATAGGGGAATGGAAAAAACTAAACACAATATTTTCTTAAAAATCGAAAGGGATTTCTCATTTTCTATTTTTTCTCTGTGTTCTCCGTGCACTCTGTGGTGATAAATTCCTAAAAGTGAGTGGGTAATATTTAGCGGGAATGGCTCACCAAAGTTTTACCCAATTTTTGAGGTTTCTTTGGTATATTTTATTTTTTCGCTCTTCGTAGCATATGTTACATCTTATCGATACAAGACTTAAAGGACACAAACGACAAGCATCCCTTCTCTCTTAGCGTCTCTGTGTCTTTGTGTTTCAATGAATCCCATCTCGAAGCGGGCGAAGAAGGTCTTAGGTTTTTTCTGTCGTGAGAAGGCCGTATAGGGTCCATTCTTGGAGCCATAGATGGATGTGGCTGAGTGCCTGTTCCACGATAGGGTTGTCGTGCTCGGCAAGCCGGTCGCATGCGTCAGAGATGGAATACCCTTTCTCAAAGAATTGTAAGAACAGGTGTTCTGCTGGCGAGATTTCCTTCCACAAGATGTGGTTAAAGTGATTACGGTAGAGCACAAAGTGGAAGCGTTTAGAGGTATCTAGAGGTGGCAGAGGATGTTCCAACCAATGGTCTCCATTCTTTTCTTGAATAAGAGCTTCACGAAAGCTAAACAGATGGAAGGGGAAGTCGAATAGCTTGGCATGGGGTTGTAGAAACAGTTTGGTGTCAAGCAGCTGTTCCAACGTACCATCTTTAGGCAGGTTAAGGGGTTGTCTCTGCTTAGCCAGGAAGGAGTCGATATAAGCAAAATCGAGAGTGGCGCTGGCGATGACAAGTTCACGGTCTTCGGTATTGTAAGTATATTGTAAAAATCTGGGGAGCAGATGGCCTAGTCGCGCTAAAGACCAGTCATCGGGGCGATAACGGCAGATATAGGGGGTACCGATGAGTTCATTAAAGGCTTGGTAGCCAAAAAGACGGGTAAGGGTAGGGAAGTTTTCATGGAGGATGTTGAGGAGTCGCCACCAATATTGCTGGTTATAGAGTTCGATGCGCTGGTGAGGTTGTAACGTCGGACTGGGGATAATGTAATCAGGAGCTTCATCTTCCATCGGTCTACCTGAAGGGGCAATCGGCATCATGCAGCTCTGTAGATCGATGGGCCTTTCGATGATGCTGCCAAACCAGGTGAGGGTTCGCTTAAGTTCATCAGGAGCACGTGGCTGAAGGGTGGTTTGGCTCATGTGGCCACCGCTAATGATTGCTGAAATTGCTTTGCTTTAAGGGCTTCATCCCACGTTTCTTGGAAGGTCAGAAAGTTGTCATCCCACTCAAGCAATGTCGAGACGCCACCTGTAAGGGGGTAGACATCGGCGTAGATGGCCCATACTTCATCTCTGACGTAGTTGTCGTGAGTGTCGAGAACGTAGTCGCCTTTGTCGGTATGGCCAGCGAGGTGAATCTGGATCACACGTTCCATGGGGATATTGTTGTAATAGTCTTTTGGCTCAAAGCCGTGGTTGCGGCTCGAGACGTAGATGTTGTTGACGTCGAGCATCATGTAAATGTCGGCTTTCTCAACGACAGCCGTATAAAACTCCCATTCGGGCATTTCATCTTCTTTAAAACCAACATAGGAGGATAGGTTTTCTAGTGCTAATGGAATTTCTAGGTAATCTTGAA
>CAMFKD010000060.1 GCA_945957095.1 uncultured Chlamydiae bacterium | reverse complement strand
CCTTTATCAACCACTCGACGGCGCTTATCCAGACGGAAGGGTTTAATTTTCTGACAGACCCCATCTGGTCTAAGCGTGCTGGCCCGATGGGGTTGATAGGACCTAAACGGGTCCATAGTCCGGGTGTTCGCATCGAGGATCTGCCACCGATCGACTATGTCCTGATCAGCCATAACCACTATGACCACCTGGACATCGCCACGGTAAAGAGGTTGCAGAGACTCCATGATCCACTCTTTTGTGTCGGCCATGGGTTACGGCGTTGGCTGGGGAGGCGTGGGGTGACGCGTGTAGAAGAGTTTAGCTGGTGGCAATCGTTGCGCATTAACCCCGATGTGACCATCACCTTCGTCCCAGCACAGCATTATGCCAGGCGCGGTTTATTTGACCACAATCGCACTCTATGGGGTGGCTTTGTTGTGACGGGGGAGAAGGGGGCTATTTATTTTGCAGGTGATACTGGCTTGGGACCTCAATTCGAAGAGATCCGCGATTACTTTGGGGTCGTGCGTTTGGCCTTATTACCAGTCGGTGCCTATTCCCCTAGATGGTTTATGCGCAAAGTACACATGTCTCCCGATGATGCCGTCATCGCGCACAAAGCGTTGCGGGCGGCAGCTAGCATTGGCATCCACTTCGGTACCTTCCATCTCAGTGATGAGGGTTACGATGACCCTGCGAAAGAATTGAAAAGTGCTTTAACACGTCATAAGGTCCCACCGGAAGCATTTCGATTGCTCTATCCTGGTGAGGGCTTTGATGTCCCTACAAATGAAGATTAATCCATGACAGAAGTTTTCAAAGCTCCCCCAAAGGTTCGCCGTGGCCTCCTCGTCATCGCGGTGTTACTAGGTATGTTCTGTGCTTCGATGGAAGCGATGGTGACCGCTACCCTTATGCCGTCGATATTGGCTGCGATGGAGGGCTTTGACCTCTATCCTTGGGTAGGAGCTGCCTACCTTTTGGCATCCGTGACCTCTGGACCTCTTTTCGGGACGATGGCCGATGTCTACGGCTACCGCCGCATTTATAGCTTGGCATTGGCATTCTTCTTGTTGGGGTCTTTGCTATGTGGCATGGCAGAGTCAATGTCGCAGCTGATCGGTGCCCGTGTGGTCCAAGGGATTGGCTCGGCAGGGTTGATCACGTTGAGCATTGTTCTCTTTGGTGTCGTGTTTCCTCCGGAGCGTCGCGCTAAGATGCAGGCGATGAACGCCGGCACGTGGGCGTTATCGAGCATCGTAGGTCCTTTCGTCGGTTCCCTATGTGTCGAATACCTATCCTGGCGATGGGCTTTTTTCATCAATATTCCGCCAGCCCTGTGCATTTTGGTAGCGGTGACGCAGTTCGGGCAGCTAAGGGCTCGCACTGGTAAGAATCGAAAGCTGGATTGGATGGGAGCCGCTCTCTTCAGTACTGCCACGACATCCTTTGTGGCTATGCTGTTGCGTGTTGGCCAGCTGCAGTTTGGAGTATTGGAATTGTTACTGGGTGTGTGTGGTCTGCTGTTTGGAATCCTCTTTATCAAGCACTTAGCCTCTGCAGAAAACCCTATTGTTCCCATAGGCCTCATCCGTCGTCGCGTATCGCGGCTGGCGATCTGTCAAACGACCTTGATGGGAGCATTGCTTTTTGCTTTGATTAACTTTTTACCGCTCTTTGTCCAGGGGGTGATGGGCTTGTCGCCTCGCGCCGCGGGATGGATCATCACAAGTGTTGCCATCGGAATGTTTGTTGGGGCTGCGACGGCGGGGATGACATTAAACCGGCTAGGCTTCCGTACCCTAGGTGCTATTGGTGGCGCGCTGGTTGTGTTAGGCTATAGTATGCTATGGCTGTCACTATATTCTGCGACCGTCTGGCAGCTGGTTGTCAGCAACCTAGTGGTAGGGATGGGTTTAGCTATCTTTTCGAATACCCTTATTGTGGCGATGCAGGCGATCGCTACAGCCGATACGATGGGGTCAGCATCGTCGCTGATGCAGTTCTTCCGTATGTTCGGGGGCACTCTGGGTATCGCCTTATTGGGAGGGGTGCAGTTAGGTGCTTTCCGACGAAATGTTGAGGAATACAGTTTGCAACTGCCAGCTGCTGCGCAAGAGATTCTGGCTTCGCCCGAGAAGATCTTTGATCCGGCTGAGAGGCTCGCCATCGGTCAAGATGCGCTTAGCATGCTCTCAAGTAGCTTGCTGGCATCTCTACAAGATGTATTCTTATTCTGCTTCGTTGCTGGAGTCGTCATCTGGTGGCTGGGGTCACGCATGCCGCGGCTCAACCCCAAGCAGCTCGCCGAAGAGTTAACGGTCTCTTTCTGAACACTGGATTCCTTACGTTCACTCTGCTAGACTGCCGATAACGATTGATTGGGATGAATGGACCCCTTATGACTTCTCACCCTTCTTATGCAGACCGCTTTTTTCGTTGTGACGAAGAAGCCGTGATCCGAGAGTTGGGCCCAGAACGGCTCATGCAAGCTCTGTCACAGATGCTTTTGATTCGCAACTTTGAACGCCGCGCCGAATCAGCCTACCAGCATGGGCAGGTGGGCGGCTTCTTTCATAGCTATATGGGGCAAGAAGCGATACAGGTGGCAGCCTGGATGGCCATGGGGCCAGACAATTGGTGGGCGGCATCGTACCGTTGCCATGCCTTGGCTTTGCTGTTAGGGGCGACGCCTAAGGAGCTGATGGCAGAATTATATGGCCGTTCGACTGGCAACGCTAAAGGGCGTGGCGGATCGATGCATTTCTTCACTAAACGCCTGCTTGGAGGCTTTGGTATTGTGGGGGGGCAGGTTCCGATTGCCACTGGAGCTGCTTTTACCCTTAAATACTTAGAGAAGAAGAATGAAGTAGCTGTCTGCTTTCTTGGCGATGGCGCTGTTGCCCAAGGAGCCTTTCACGAAGCTGTCAACCTCGCTTCACTGTGGAGTTTGCCTTGTCTCTACGTCATTGAGAATAATCTGTGGGGGATGGGCACGGCTGTTGAACGCGCTATCGCTTCTGAACGGCTAGCAGAAGAGAGGGCACCAGCCTATAGGATGGAAGGATATACGTTTGATGGGACGGATCTCATCAGTTGCTATGCAGGTTTCAAGAAGGTCTATCATGATGTCCTGAATACTAGCCGTCCTGTCTTGATCGAAGCGATAGCCGAACGTTTTAGAGGCCATTCTATCTCCGATCCTGGGCAATACCGTACCAAAGAGAGTCTTAAAACGGCGATGGAACATGACCCGATTGAGAAGCTTACCAAGCTCCTCTATGCACATAAGATCACCGATGAAGCGACTGTCCACGACCTTGACAAGGCTAAGCGCGATATTGTGGTTGAAGCGATGGCCTATGCAGAAGAGAGCCCGTGGCCTTCGCCGATTACTCTGGAAGAAGATGTTTACGCACCTTAGCTAGGAGAGAGCTGTCAATGGGAACGCAAGTTGTGGAGATGCGCGAGGCGTTGCGGCAAGCCCTGGATGAGGAGATGACGCGCGATGACACCGTCTTCATCATGGGTGAAGAGGTCGCAGAGTACAATGGCGCTTACAAAGTAACCAAGGGGTTGCTAGATAAGTGGGGACCAAGACGCGTTGTCGACACTCCGATTTCCGAGAATGGCTTTGCGGGGTTATGCATTGGTGCGGCGATGACGGGGCTGCGTCCTGTTGTCGAATTCATGAGTTTTAACTTTTCCTTTGTGGCAGCGGATCAGCTCATCTCTAACGCCGCCAAGATGTATTATATGTCCGGTGGGCGCTTCTCTGTCCCTATCGTCTTCCGGGGGCCGAATGGATCAGCGGCGCAGGTCTCTAGCCAACACTCGCACTGCGTTGAAGCACTCTACGGCAATCTCCCGGGTTTTATCATCATGGCCCCTTCCAACCCTTATGATGCCAAAGGTCTGCTGAAAAGCGCTATTCGCAACAACAACCCTGTCATCTTTTTGGAGAATGAACTGTCATACGGCGACAAGATGGAGATTCCCACAGAAGAATATCTCGTCCCTATTGGCAAAGCGAAAGTGATGCGGCCTGGCAGTGACGTCACCGTCGTTTCGCACGGTCGAATGGTCTATCTGTGCCTTGAAGCGGCTAAAGAGCTAGCCAAACAAGGCATTTCGGCCGAAGTGATCGATCTGCGCACGATCAAGCCGTTGGATATCGCCACCGTGGCTCAGTCAGTGCGCCAGACACACGGTTGCGTCGTGGTAGAGGAAGGTCACTTCTTTGCTGGTATCGCTGCTGAGGTAGGCTTTGAGTTGATGGAACATTGCTTCGACTATCTCGATGCACCGATAGAACGTGTCTGTCAGCGCGAGACGCCTATGCCTTACAGCAAGGTATTAGAAGTTGAAACGTTGCCGACTGTCCCTCGTATTATCAGAGCTGTCCATAAGGTTACTAACGCTTAAAGTGAGATGCTGCCATGCCTTTTACCGTCACGATGCCCAAGCTGTCACCGACGATGGATTCAGGAGTCATCGCGCATTGGCACAAAAAAGTTGGCGACCATGTCGCTGCAGGTGATGTCTTATTCGAGGTTAGTACTGACAAGGCCACTGTTGAATATGAAGCCCTCGACGAAGGGTATCTGCGCAAGGTGTTGATAGCGGAAGGAGAGGAAGCGGAGGTCAACCAACCCGTCGCAATCTTTACAGAGACAGCCGATGATAGCATCGAAGGCTACCAGGTTCCGGCGCCAGTTTCTGCCCAGCCCACAGCAAAGCCACAAGGACCTAAGGAGACCGGTGAGGTTAAAGAGATTGTTTCTAAAACAGCTGTGAGTGGTCTGACACAGCCAGCATTCGTTCCAGAACCTCCTTTAGAACAGTATTCCTTTTTGGGACAGCGTCAGCAGATTGCGGGACGAGTTGTGGCATCACCATTGGCTCGCAAGCTTGCCAAAGAAAAGGAGCTGGATATCTCAAGTGTGAAGGGTTCAGGACCTGGTGGCCGCATCATGAGCCGTGATCTGGAAAGAGCGCAGAAATCTGCGAGTATCACGTTCGGTCCTGGCAAAGCGCCGGATGTCGTACCCGGAACGTATGAGGAAGAGAAGCTGACGCCTATGCGCCGAGTGATCGGTCAACGGCTACAGGAAGCCAAAACCTTCATTCCCCATTTTTATACCCATCGCCAAATCAATGCTGAACTGCTGGTGGCTCTGCGTGAGCAGTTATCGGCTGGAGGCGTTAAAGTCAGTATCAATGACTTCGTGGTTCGCGCTTGTGCGTTAGCTCTGCGTGAACATCCGAATGTCAACAGCGGTTTCAATAATGTGAACAACACCACCGTTCACTATAAGACCATTGACATCTGTATCGCTGTCTCTGTCGATGGAGGATTGATCACACCGATCATTCGCCATGCCGATTATAAGAACTTAGGCGAGATTTCGGTAGAGGTAAGGGCGCTAGCCACTAAGGCTAAAGCTGGTAAGCTCGAGTCTCATGAATATTAGGGAGGCTCGTTCACCATCTCTAATCTCGGTATGTACGGTGTCGACGACTTCATTGCCGTTATCAACCCACCCCAAGCAGCCATCTTGGCTGTCGGAGCCGTCTTAGATCGTCCGGTTGTCAAACAGGGTGTTGTCGTAGCTGGCAAGGTGATGAGTCTGACTATCTCGTCCGACCATCGTGTTGTCGACGGAGTCGCTGCAGCTCAGTTCCTGCAGACGCTCAAACACTACTTGGAAAACCCAGCTGTCCTACTTCTTTCCTCTTAGATGCGTCCATCTCGGGACAAGAGAACAGAGATGGGGCGTGTCTGTGGGAAGTTGGACAGAATGATGTTCATGATGACGGTGATCGGGATGCAGAGAAACATGCCGACGATCCCCCAAACCTGCCCCCAGACGGCCAAAGAAGTAATAATGACCAAACCGCTCAGATTGAAAGCTTGACCCATCCAACGTGGTTCTAAGATACTTCCGATGAAAAATTGTATGGCGATCAAACCCATCGTAACTAAGATGAAAGGCCCTAAATGGTCGAACTGTACCAGTGTGAGGACACAAGGGAAAAGGGTTGCGATGATGGAACCGATAGTCGGAATAAAGTTGAGGATGAAGATCAGCAGAGCCCAGAATTCAGCAAAGTCGACACCGACAAAGCGCATCACCCCATAGCTGCAAAGGGAGGTAGCAACGCTAGCAATCGTTTTGATACCGATGTAGCGTTGGATTTTTGATCCGATCTGCTGAATGAGCTCTCTGACGTTTGTCAAGCGCTGTCCGTCGGGAATGAGTGCGGCCAACTTGGCATCAAAGGAGTGATGTTCAAGTAATAAGAACAGCACATAAATGATAATGATGGCGCCGTTTCGGGCGATGTCTCTTACGATGATCGCCAGATTGGAAACCAGAGACATTAGGTTAAAGTGGCCTAACAGCTCCGAGAGATCGGGAGCTGTTTTGATGTCGAAGTAATTCATCCACTGCTTCTGGAGATGGAAGAAGCGTTCCTGGTAGACTGGAAGTTGTTCCAACAGGCTGTTGATGTTAGCGCGCAATAGGATCAGCACAAACCATCCGGCGCCCATGCAGATGCCGAAAGCTAGGATGTATTGCAGCGAGCTGGGCAAATGCTTACCGATGAAAGGTACCTTGCTGACAGAATTCACCAAGGTGATAATCAGGTACCAGATCACCACTGCCATCACCATAGGGAGCAACAGCGTTTGCCACGCGATCATCACAAAGAAGATGAGCACAATAGTGGCAAACGAAACAGGGAATAGAAGGAGCTGACGGATTTGGTGCACGAGCCTAATCTCCTGATGTCTGCATCAAACCTTGGCAACACCATTTGATTCAACAAAAGATTTAAAGCACATGCTCGTTATTCAAGCATCTGTCAAACTTTTTCGCACATAAATGACCTCGTCTCCATAGTCATAAGGAACTGCAGAAACTAAATGTTCGCAGTAACAATAGATGCCCCATTTGGAGTCGATCCATACTTGGAATGGATTCACATCAGAGACGACACCGACATGAGTGTAAGCAGGAGAACCTGTGTTTGTTCGCAGAAAGTAAAAGACGACATCACCACGCATGGGATGTGTAACGGTTGTATATCCATTTTGAAGCAACACTTCCGGACCAGTTTCTATATCTATCTCGATTCCGATTTTTTTAGAGATATAGTTGAAACAAACTTCATCAGGAAAATAGCCATTGCATCCTGTAATAGCGAAAGGAAAATTAAAATCTTTATGGCTAAAGACAGCTTTAAAGGAAGCTAGATTTATGGCCTTGCCATTTTGCCTATCGATAAAGTGTCGAATGTATGATGTGAACGGGTCGTTGCTTAGATGTGTGATGGTGACGTTCTCCAGCGTTCCCAGCTGATGATTATTTTCTGTGCGAGTCTGAATCATCTCATATAAAATGGTTCCCACTATGAATACGACGGTTCCTATCGCTAACCTGGTCAATAGGGGATTTTTCTTTGCGTTTCCAGTATTAGTGTCACTTATAGTTGTAGGGTTTTTTAAATTATTTTCGATATTTGCTGTTTTCATTTATTTTTCCAATTAAGATTGTTTTTATATTGATTCTGCATTTTGCTTGTTTTTATGTCAAAAGGGTAGGCGTACAGCGTTCACAAGGCCAATCTAAGAGGGGGGTCGCACAAAAAGAACAAGTATGCCACAATGCCACATCCGATTTGAAAGTTTAGGACCCTACCTCATGATTGCTCGCGCTACATATGTCTTGCTGTCGACTTTACTCATCGTGGTGCTCTTGGCAACTACGGTAGGATGCCAGTCTCCTATTAGCTCCGATGTGGCGATGGACCCACCTTCCAAGACAGGATTCCGCGTTTGGGATATCACTGTTCCTGCCCTCAACGCACATATTCAAGGGCAGGTGTGGTATCCAGTCCAGCATGGAGTGGCTACAGGGCCTGTTTCAGGAAGCTATTTTAGGCGCGTTGACCAAGCTATTGACGCCCCAATCGCTGACTTACATCAACGTTATCCTCTCATTCTATTGGCTGACGGCGAAAATGCCGGACCTGATGCTTTGGCGTGGTTGGCTGAGGTGTTGGTCGCCAATGGCTATATCGTGGCGCAGGTACGTCCTGACTTATCCTCGGCATCTTCTACTCAGCTCAACTACTGGAGACGTCCACTGGAGGTTTCGGCCTTACTCACGTCGCTCCTGGCATCGGAGCTAGGTAACTCCATCGACAAAGCGCAGATCGGCTTTGTTGGCTACTCGGGAGGCGCTTTGACAGGCCTTTGGTTGGCAGGAGCACAAAATGCTGATCTGCAGCCAGAGCGTCTAGTTCCTAATAAAGACGATGCGGATCCAGAGATCTATGGCAATTTGGGCAAGCTGCTGCCGACAGCAAATATGTCAGGCTGGCGAGCACATTACGCTGATCCGCGGATCAGCGCCTTTCTCTTCTTGGCTCCCTCTTGGGGGTGGATCTTTGATCAGAAGGGACTTGCTTCTATCACTGACGCTGTCTTTGTCATCACAGGTGATCATGACGAGGCGGTATCGGCTGCTCGCAATGCTGTGCGATTGGCACAGTGGATCCCTGGCACCGCCTTCAAAGAGTTGCAGGGACATGTCGACCACTGGGAGTTTATGGGTTTTTGGACGCGGGAAGGAGTAACAGCTCTGAAGCATCAGCTGCCTGAAGAAGCCCTGCCTTCCGTCCCTCTAGAACATCGCCGTCGCTTCGTCCACGACGAAGTTGCTGAGCTTTCTGTTAATTTTTTTAACCATCATCTGCATGCAAAAAGTTGAGGAGATCATCGATGCTGCAAACGCCTACGTCATCGACTTCTACTACAGAGTATACCGACTTTGAGACCTTTCTACGCGGTGATGGCTACCGCCTTAACATTTCGCCCGAGGATGCTAAAGGCCAGATGCAAGAGGTCTTCAGTTCTGATACGATGCAGCGTTTTCAAACTTTGATGACGATTGGCAAAGACCGTCCTTATACTTCTGAAGAGCTTTATTCTGTACCCGCTGCGCTGGCCGAAGCGTCTCTGCTCTTCAGTCCCATGTCGCATGTTCTCAGCGCCTGTGGCCAACAACTTTACCGTACGATGCAGGGACACCTATCACCAGGCATCCAAGTGGCTGATATGGGGTGTGGCATTGGCAGCTGGCTGCGATGGATGGCGGAGCATCATCCTAATGTTGGCTTTGTGGGTTTTGATAGGCATCAAGGGTTGTTGCAGATTGCCTCTGAGACCAATCAGTTAGGCAACTGCCAGTTTGTCGAATGTGAATACGCTGACTTGTCCAAGGCCTATGGACAATTTGATGTTGTCGCTTCTCTCTTAGGCGTTGATTTCGAACCAAAGCCTTTTCCGCCCTCTCGTGATGACTTGGCTGCCAGCTCGCCCTCTGAGCAAGCCATTACACGCTTTTATCAACGTGCCTTTGCCTCTGCTTTAGCGGGGTGGCGACGTGTGTTACAGCCTAAAGGTTGTGTTATGGCTGTTCTAAGGCTTCCCTGTTTCGAGGCTTGGTATGGCTGCTTGGCTGCTGCTTACAGTGAAGGATTCCGCTTCAACACAGAAGCGAGTAGCTGCATCGCTTGTGGTAAGCAACGTTTCCCCTTGCTAGTTCTGGAGGCTGCTGATGGCGTAGAACCTCTCAATCTGGATGCTTTGCTGACCTGGTGGGCACAACGTACGGGTGTATCTGCTGAGGCGCAGGTGCTCCTTGATGCTGCAGCCCTATGGCGTTACCGCAACCTGAAAGACAAGAAGATCCTGGAAGAAACGGAAGAGGAGTACGAAGACGGGCATATTATGCGCAAGGAAACGGGGATCGCTGGTGGCGTCGGCTATGTCTACGAATATGCCACAACTCTATATCGTCGCTTAGAGTGCATCGCTGTCGACAACCTGCAACCGGGAAAAAACCGTCCAGGCTATCTCGTCGAAGATGCCTAGTGGCTCTATTTTTTTCTTAGATTACTGAGCAGGGCCGAAACGGAATAGCTCAAACCAGAGAGAGGCCGCGGCAAAGGTACCAAAAGCGGTGGGGCCATAAGGGGAATAATGGCCGATAAAGAGCGAATAGGCCGATACGAGCAGTAGCAGGAGCGGGGGGAGTAGCTTCCACTTCGGTAGAGCATTGTTGTTGCGCCATAGGGCGATAATGGCTGTTACGATGCCTAGCAACCAAGTCCATGAACCTGTCAGGCTAAACAGAGAGTTGGTACCACCGGTGATGGGATCGTTGTAGAGATGCTGTACAATGCTGCGAACTGTGGTGTTGTCTAACGTAGGATCATCCAAAGATAGCTGTAATACTGAGCCCACTGCTACCCCTGCAGTACTGTCGAAGACAACATAACAAATAGCAAAGACAAAGATAAAGCCCTTGCTAAAGTAACTCCATCCGTCATGCAGGCCGGCTGTCAGCCAAGCAGCTCCTAAAGCAACTAGACCAAATAATACGGATTGGTAGACGTGGAGGTTCTTCCAATTACTTGCCATATGGACGAGTCCATCGTAGACGTCTTTAGCAAATCCAGACGGATGATGCCATTCCAGAATCATCAGGGTGAGTGGTATCACAACCATCACCACTCTCCTTAACCAATCCCATGTTATACCTTTCATGATGACCCTTATCCTCGAATTTGGTCGTAGATAGTTAAGTATCGCTTAGCGGGTTGTTGCCAGCTGAAGTCTCGTTTCATGCAACGTACAGCTAGTTGCCGCCACCTCTCGGGCATATCACGCCAGTAGGCAATGGCACGATCGATGCCCCAGTTAATCCCAGAGTAATCCGCATCGTCAAAGGTGAAGCCATTGGTACTTTCTTCTGGTTGACCGGAGGTATCCACATCAAACACCGTATCTGCTAGTCCCCCTGTACGTCTAACGATGGGTACAGTGGCATAACGCATCGCAATCATCTGCGTTAACCCGCATGGTTCAAAGACTGATGGAACGAGTAGCATATCTGAACCGGCAAAGATCTGGTGGGCTAGCTCTTCACTAGAACGGAGGACAAGATGCACATGGTGGTTGTTACTGTGCTGCTTTTTAAGGCGTTCAAAGAAAGCCTGGATGTCGGTGACAGGGCTTGTCCCTAGCAATACAAACTGTCCGCCTTGCTGTAGAGTAC
>CAMFKD010000059.1 GCA_945957095.1 uncultured Chlamydiae bacterium | reverse complement strand
AGAACGTGTTTATGTTTCCATTTCCCTCCCTGTGTTCTCTGTGCACTCTGTGGTTAATTATGCAACAAGGCCGATCAGTGAGGGGATATGAGCAATGTGAGGCGGTTATACAACCAAAAGGCGTTGTTGCAAAAAAACAATAAATTTAGGTAGAGTGTAACTATTAATTGGTTTTTTTATGAATGAATTAACTTTTTCTAAAAGCCCTTCTCTAATTTCGCCGCACACTCTTAGCGGACAGCCCTCATCCTCGTCTCCTGTTATAGGAGGGGCATCGCCAAGTTCCTATCCATCATCATCATCTCAGTTTTCTGGTACCATCACAGCAATGCCTATATCATCGGCATCTAGTTCTGTTGATTTCATGGCGCGCAGCCCTCTATCAAGTGGCTCGATAGCCTATAGACCTGATTCTCATCTTATGGAACATGTTAAGCGTGTTGCCCAAGAAACATTGGGTGTCAACGAAGCCGCTCAACTGACAGTTGAAGGACGCAATTGGATCGCTACGAAAGACGCCGATGGCAGGATTTATATTGGCACAATTAGTGGAAATCTAGATCCGGTGAAAGAAAGTGGCGAGACTGAAAGAGGCTTTTTAGGAGCTGGAGGGTTTGGAATTGTCTATGAGCTGTTCGATCCAGAACATGGCGAGATGGCTGTTAAGATCTCGCGACAAGTAGGAGGTCGCGAAGCGCATAGCACTAACAAACAATTGTTTCGAGAAGCGAAAATATTAAAAAGGCTTCACAGCGATGGACTTGTGCCAGGTATTGTTCCCCCGCCTCATGCCGTTTTTACTATACCGACCCTAGGCCCATCAACGGCAGCAGGCTTGTCACCGTTTCCTATTGTTGGCTATTGGCGTCGGAGTATCAATGGATGTAATGCGGCCAGGTTTGTAGAGAATGGTTATCAAATCCCAGGCATGCACAGCCGGGCAACTTGTTTTCAGTTGCTTAAGATGGTAGGCACTCTCTTAGACGTCGTCGCCTATCTTGAACAAAGGCAAGTTAAGCATGGGGACATTAAACTCCCTAACCTTATGATCGAGAATGATGATCAAGGTAACCCCAGTATATTTCTCACGGATTTTGGAGGAGCCGTATCCTATGATAAAGGGTGGCGAGCATTTCCAGAAAAAGCAATAGGCACGCATACGCATAGATATTGTCACTCGACTGATTTGGTAGCCTTACAGAGTCTTCAGGAAAAAGTCCAAGCTGTCTTAAACCACGAGCCGCAAGACAGCGCAGAGCTAGATCGTTTGAAGGAGGAGTGGGTGACCTTGGTGCGTGGTATGGATAGGTTTGCATTAGGTTTCTCTATTGTCTCTTTACTAACACGTAGGGCGCCTCAAGCTATAGGAGGCTGTTATTACGCCAGTGACAGTCTGTACAGTCAATATGGCACAGCTATCGGATTAGCTATTATGGGTCTTCTTAGTCATGAGCCTGAGAAGCGTTCCAATCCTTTTGTCATCAAGCAAATCATCGCAGAACATACTAAAGAGGCTCTTGTTCGGACTTCCTTGCAGAAAATGAGAGAGCGTATAGCGATCAGCTACTCGGCAAGAGAAGAGATGGAGCGTCTTTTGACAAATCTTCCAATCTGTGAATGTAAGATAGGGGAATTGGGTGAACCTCCCTCCCTACACATCGCTTACCGCAATGCGAAAGGACTGCCTATTATCTTACCTATCCTCCAAAAAGAAGATGATGTTGGTGTTGAGGTAGATGGAGAATTTCGAACTATCGACGCATATGTTGAGGGTATCATCTCAGATTTGCCTCAGATGTTCTTTCAGACAGAACCCTGGGCCGTTAGACTCACGCGCAATGTTGCGCACTGGTTTGCGTTGCCATCGGATGACCAAAACGATCACCTAGTGATTCAAGCAGTCAACGGGTCCGAGACAAAAATGTACTACGCCAAATACACATCAGATGTCATTGAAGATAAGGAAGTATATTTCATCACCCTCTACGACCAAAAGGGTAACCAGCATCCCGAAGCTGATCGCTATCACTCATTAGATGATTTAGGGCGACACCCGTGGTTGGCGCAGCTCACACCCTTTAAGAAAAGGTAACGGCCAATTCTCCAATGTGTTTTGGTATAGATTGTCTTGTGTCCGCTTATAGCACAAGCATCAAGATGACGCTAAGCGCTAGCAGAATCAAGTAACCGATGAGGACTCTCTTCACGCGTCGATGGTGGTTGCTGACGAGTCTATGATCCAAAGCGGCTTGGCGCAAAAAATCCATCCGTTGCCGGATGCTGTAGTGGTGCCAGCTTGGATGGTCGTGGATAAATCCGGAAAGAATGCCGACTTCATCGAGAGCATGGATCATCTGCTCAGGGGGACGTCCAACATCAAAGATGGTGAGATCAGCCTGTCTTTCGAATAGGCGAGAGAAGAAGCCAAAGACAAAGCGAAAATAAAGGATCACGACTCCTGCATAGGTTGCAAACAGCATCAGAGGGCGTAAAGAACCCCAAGCACCATCTGGTTCTAGACTCTGTTTAAGCGCTAAAAAGCTATCGACTATCGGTAAGAAGGCTTCTTCTAGAAAGGCGACAATCACCATCGCTCCCAAGATGATAAACGGATAGAGGATGAGGTGCTTTCGGCGGTTATGCCCTATCTCATGGATGAGTACTGCCTCTACACTCTCTGGCGATAGTTGATCGAGAAGCGCACGCGTGAACATCACATAGCGGAAACGCGGGACGATTCCAATGATGGCAGCAGTGAGGGAATGTTGCATCACTGGCCATGTCAGCATGCCAGCATGCCGGAATCCGATTTGCTCGCAGAGATTTTGTAGGCGTTGTTTAGATGGTCCTTCAGGCAGCTCTTGACACTGCCAGAAATAGGTAAGAATGACTGGAAAGAAGATCATCATTCCCGCCAGTAACAGCCCTGTTAATAGTGTGGAGATGATAGTTGCCCACAGCTCATCATCAGATCCAGTTCCTTGTGGCAGTAGGGAAAACAGGTCACCAACGACACTAAAGACTAGAAAGGGGAGAGCAAAAGGGACAATAAAGCGTAGTTGATCCTCGATGTAGCGCCAGCGTGTCACATGAATGATAGCTGGAGCTCTGGCTAGTTGAGGGTATGCGCTCCAGTAGAAGAGGCCTAAACCAATGAAATACTGGATCAGGACAAGACCTGCGCGAGCTGTCTGCATGTCAGCAGCTCCAGGTATCAGTGACAGGATCGCATGAGCATCGAACAGAAACCAAAATAGTGTCAGGCAGCAGATGAGCTCCACATTGGCCAAGAAGACAAAAGGGGCAACACGTCCACGCAACCGGCAAAACCAATTTTGGGTTGCGATCAAGGCTAGTGTCACCATATAAATGACAATACCGTCAGCGACATTAGCTTCGCTTAGAGGTGTCTCAGGAGCCAATGTCGCGATCAGCAGGATGATCGCAAGAAAAAGAAGGTTGGAAAACAAAGGAGTCTCCTTATTACTATACGGTTATTGTAGTGTGATGCTTGATTTAAGGAGAAGCCATATGGGGTTGCCCATTCTTGATCTTCATTGTGATTTGCTCTCTTACTTAGCAGGTGAACGAGGCCATACACCCCATGATCCCCAAGTTCACTGTTCTATCCCACAACTAAAGGGGGGGGGCGTTCGGCTTCAAGTGCTAGCGATTTTCGCTGAGACCGGTGTTGACTCTATTCAGCGAGGTCTTGAGCAAGCGGATATCTATAAAGTGCTTGCCGTCCAACATTCGCCTGATTTTGAAGCGGTGCAAATAGCTGACACATTGCCAACGCTGCTCCGAGGCAGCCGTGTAGGCATTGTCGCTGCCTTCGAGAATGCCTCAGGTTTTTGTGGTGAAGAAGAACCCATTCAAACGGGTTTGGAACGCCTTAAGATGCTGTTTGGTAAAGTAGGAAGGCCTCTATATGTTAGCTTAACCTGGAACCATGAAAATCGCTTTGGTGGCGGAGCTCTGACTGGAGTCGGTTTAAAAGAAGATGGGAAAAAGCTCATAGAGTTGTTAGCTTCTAAGCAGATCGCTGTCGATCTAAGCCATGCTTCGGATCAGCTTGCTCATGACATTCTGACGTTTGTCGATAGCGAGGCCATCCCTGTGTCGTTGATAGCCAGCCATTCCAATACCCGTGCAGGTTGCGATATGTTGAGGAATCTGCCTGATGAGCTACTCAGCGAGCTATTTCGTCGAGAAGGGGTGGTAGGGTTGAACTTTGTTAGAGCTTTTGTAGGCCCCGATCCCGATGCCTTCTGCAAACATGTCGAGCATGTCATCAAGCTAGGCGGCGAGAGAAGTCTAGTCTTTGGCGCCGACTTCTTTTATGAACAAGATACCCCGTCCAACACTTATGGCAAATCAGCTGATGGGTGGTTCTTTCCAACTTTTGACTCTTCCGCTTGCTATGGTAAGCTGTTGGAGCTATTGCGCAGGCGGCTAAGTCTCTCTGATGACGTCATCGCTAACATTGCCTATCGCAATGGTGTTGACTTCATCACCCGCTTGTGGGCTACACAAAAGAGCGAACCCGTGTCCCTTTCTCAACAGAAACTATCGGTCAATTGCTGAGCGAAGCGAAGCTTTGGAGTGCGCGAGCTTGCTCGCGCTTTCACTTTTGAAGAAAATCGTTAAGGCTAAAGGCATTGAAAGAAGTAAAGTTGATGAGATCAGCAACACCGACACAGACTATGATGACCCTCGTTGTCGTAGGCGTTTTTGATCAAATCGAAACATTGCAGCGATTCCTGCTAAATCGGCATTTTTTTTACCGACAGCTTTGATCACTTCCGACATTGCTGGCACAACGCATTTTCTAGCGTGTCTTGCTTTTGTGGTAGCTTTTTGTGTCGCTTTTTTGTTTCTAACTGAAAAAGTATTTTGTAATCGTTTAATATCATATCGATTTATCGAAAATACTTGCTTTGAAATTCTAATTATTATATCATGGGGAATTGCTGTAAATAGTAATTTTGCCATTTCAACATTGCCATTATTTAATTCTCTTATCGCTGAGTTAAGAACTTTTTTTGCTGTTTTATTTCGATTTTCTGAATTTTCGATAAATCTTGTAATATCACGTTCTGTTTTTCTTAAAAGATCCATGTGTGATTTGATGGTAGGCCAATTAGGATAATCGTTGTATTCGTGTTTATTTGTGTTTGAGTTAAACTCATACCTTCCTTCGCCACGGGGGGTGACGAGTTCTTCGGGGTTTATCTGAAGAAAACTTGTGCTCATTTCTTGATGCACACTGGTAATCATCGTCGTAATGGGATCAGACTCAGTACGACTTGTTGATTGCATACGGAGGTTTGGAAAGCAATTCCCAATCCCGCTAAAGAAGCTACCTATATTTTTTAGCCACATCGCGGGTCCGCTAATGCTCTTAGTGGTACTCCCTGTGTCACTCTCTGGATCGCTCATCAAGAGGGCTCTAAAATCTACGGAATCGGTAGAGGCGCGTGAAGAAGAAGATGTGCGTTTGTCATCAGGCCGTAACAATTCTTCAGAAGATAAGCTTTCAGAATCACGGCGCGAAGATTGATGATTGGGAAGATGAGAATAATCCCCGTAATTTCCACTCATACACCTTCCTTTGTTACATTAATTATCTAAATAAAATATTAATAAAGTCAATTGTTTTTTATTTATATATTAATAGATAACGCGAAGTGAGTGTTTAAAATGTACTCGCTTTTTCACTAAGCGCTTGTTGTTATGGACGATAGACAATCGACGTAATGGACTCAATGGACGTTATGGACATCTTAGACGTCTCCTTGGTCCATGACGTCCATGCTGTCCATGTCCATCGTCCATCACGTGCGCGCTATTCTCAGACTGTCACGAGTTTGAGAGGGGGCTCACCACGGCGTTGTAGGGTAGCATTTTCTTTTTCCAGGAGCTCTTTGCCCGCGAAGACCACGACGGGGGTAGTGCTGACCTTGGGAGCTAGGTGCTGTTGTGCAGCGGCTGCTACCTGTTCTTTGGTTACGGCAAGGAGGGCGTTGCGGAAATGTTGACGCATCTCTTTTGTCTTACCGCAACGGAGCCATCCGTAGGCTAGGTCGGCGCGGGATCCCGGAGCCACTGGTGCATCGGCGTCTTGGATGATCTCGAGCTTGGCCTCTTCGAGGTCGTCATCTGTGAAGGCGCCTTTGGCAACGGATGAGGTTGATTCTGCGAAAGCTTTTACCGTTTGGGCGATATTGGGATCGCGGAAGGAATAGAAGAAGAAGTGACCAAAGGAAGTATTGAGGCCGGCTCCACTACCATAAGCACCTCCTTCCTCGCGTATCTTTTGGTGCAGAGCGGTGTTTTCAATGACATTGCCGGCTAGGCAAAGGGCTGGTGTATCGGGGTGGAGGTAGGTAATCGTGGCGAAGGTTTTGCCTGTGAAGGCTACAGGGGAAGAGATAATACGCCCTTGAGGTGTCACCTTAGATAGCGTGTAGTGCGGTTGCCATGGTTTTGCTGCTTTGATGCCGACCTCTTGTAGACCATAGAATCCCTCTTGTTTAAGCTGCTGGTAGTACTCTTCGTCGCAGCTAAGGACAAGGTGTGGGTGCTCTAGATCGAGAAGTCGGTCGCGCAGATCACACAGTTGCTCGATCAGCAGCGGCAGCCGTTTTGGCAAATCTTTGACGATATCGCGCACGGCGTAGAAGTAGTCGAGGCCGAACCAAGCGTTATGGATACGCGAGGCGACATCCAGTCCGCTGGCTGACAAGCTCAAGGCATAGCGCATCGCCTGGCTATTGAAAGCGCCTTCTAGACCCGTGTAGTGTTTCTGCAATAGCTCCTTAACACGATTGACATCGGTGAAGTCAATAGAGGTAATCATGTCATGCATGAGGCGGAACATCTTATCCCCTTTGCGATATAGGGCTTTGCTCTTGACTAGAAGAGAGGGGACACATGTCTGCGGGTCGCTAGTCTGAGGGTTGAGAATGAGAGAGGTGCCGATTCCACCTGTATGTTCGTGCATGTAATCGAGGTTGGCCCTGTAGTCGCGTCCTCCACAGCCCACCTGTGAGGCTAGATTGCCGAAAAGGCGCACAAGTGGCAGCTCTGCTTCTTGTAGCGCTGGTAGATTGAACACAGCCTGGGCATAGACGATACCGTTGGTGAAGCAGGAGTGGCGGTAGGTGGTGAGATGGCCAATCTTTTCTTCCTTTAGAGGGAAGTCGCGCACTTCTTTCGGGACATCAGCCAAGGTGAGCTTGGGTAGGCATTGGAGGTCTTGGTGCTCTTGAGCGCGTTGAAAGTTAGCTAAGGCTTTGGCATCGCGCACCAGCGCTTCCGTACGCTCTGGCGTCAGCTCAGCTTTGAGCGCTGCGAGCGCATGACGCTCCGTCTCTTCCTCACGCTTGGTTAACTCTTGGTCAGGAGTCATCACCAGTGTGACGCGGTGAGGATTGTTTAAGAGGTACTTTTCGATGAGCTTAGACATGATGCGGGGATCTTTATCGAGCAGGTGGCGTACACGTTCAAAGAGGGCGTGGATGACGAGGCCATTTTCTGGAGGCCCACCATGTTGCTTGAGGAGTGCAGACCGCCAGAAGAGGGAGAGGCCGAAGGGGCCGCCATCGCCGGTGATCTCACTGCGGTAGAGCTCCATCTGGTGCATAGCACTTTCGATCAGCCTATGGGGAACCCCTTCGACTGCGATGCGTCTGAGCTCGTTGAACAGCAGCTGCTCCAACGCTTCGGCATTAGCGGGATCGCAGCCACGCATGGTAATGAGGTAGGGTAGCTCGCTGACCTCTCCTTCTAAGCTGGAGCTAGCCTGGCGACAGAGACCTGACTTAAGCAAGGCATGGCGCAGCGGTGAGGCATCGGTATCCATGAGGGCGCTGTCGAGGATTTCAAACATCAGTACCTCGTCGACCTCTAGGATATGGCAAGTGAGCCAACCTACGGAGATGTAAGCTTTTTCGCTGTCGTCGACATCAGGGCCTGCCGGGTAGACGGTGGAGCGTTTGATCGGCTTATCGTAACGCTTTTGACGTGGGATAGGCGTCAGAGGCTGCACTTTCTCAGCGCTGTCCAAAGTTTTATCAGCAATAAAGTCGAGGTGGCCTTGGAGAGGCAGATTGCCATAAAAGAAGAAGAGGCAACGTCCAGGCTGGTAATAACGTTCGTAGAATTGCTTGAACTCGTCGTAGGTAAGTGTGGGGATGACTTTGGGGTCGCCACCGCTATTGATGCCGTAGGTGATGTCAGGGAAGAGAGCAGCGCTCATCGCTTCGTCTAGACGAGCCCCAGGAGAAGCCATAGCCCCCTTCATCTCATTGTAGACAATGCCTTTATATTCTAGGGGTGTTTGGGGATTGCTGGCTTCGGCGAACTCTAGGCGATGACCTTCTTGGCGGAAGCTCAGCAGTTCCAATTTGGGTTGGAAGACAGCGTCGAGGTACACCTCTAACAAGTTGTAGAAATCTTTAGGCACCTGTGACGCTGCTGGATAGCAGGTGAAGTCAGCGCCCGTCATCGCATTCATGAAGGTGTTTAGGCTACGGCGGGTCATCGCGAAGAAGGGATCTTTCACAGGGTACTTCTGTGAGCCACAGAGGACCGTATGCTCTAAAATATGAGCGACGCCATTAGAGGTTGTCGGGGTTGTACGAAACGAGAGGCAGAAGACATTTTCTGGATCTTCGTTGGCGACGTGCATGACCTGTGCTCCTGAGGCCTCATGCACCAATTCGATCAGTGTGCACTGGAGTTCAGGAACCTTCTTGGAGCTTGTCACGCGAAAACCACGGTAGGTGTCGCCGGGTGTTTGTAATTCCGGTTGCAGTGAGCTCTTAGTCATGGCGCTATCCTCGATTATTCCTCGGCATGTTAGTCGATTCTGCTATTTATACCCAAAGAAACTGAAAAGTTGACGGATAAAGGGGAGTGAATCACAATCATACCTATGAAAACGGTACCTTTACTGCCAAATTTGATTACGGCCTTTGGGCTAAGCTGTGGGTTATTTGTCATCTTTAAGCTCGTAATGGCCGCCCCTGGCGTGGGCATCTATTCGGAGCAGGCGGCAGCGGTGGCTATTTTGCTACTGGCTGCCTTTGCGGATGTTCTGGATGGAGCTGTGGCGCGCGCCCTCAAGGTACAAAGCTACTTTGGTGGTATTTTTGATTCGCTGGCCGATGCGATCAGCTTTGGTGTAGCGCCGATGGTCATCGTCTTGAAGAGTTTGGCTGTCCCTACGGGAACAGAACTGGCGTACCTGATCACCACAGCGGCCATGGTCTTTTCGGTCTGTGGGGTCCTACGCCTCGTTCGTTTCAGTGTAGCTGCCTATGAAGAAAGCGTGCTCTCCACGGATCTCGATGGAGGTAAGAAAAATTTTACAGGATTGCCCATTCCTGCCGGCGCAGCCGCTGCTGTTTCGGCTAACCTCTTTCTGATATCGCCAGAGTTCGAGAGTGTCACCATTCTCAGTGTTGAAGCGCGCGCTTTCATCATGTTTGTCATCTTGATCGTACTGGGGTACTTGATGATTAGCCGATGGAAGTTCCCCGCCTTCAAAGCACTGCAAGTTCGCGTTTCTTCTTTCCAGATTGTCTTCATCACTGCGATGTCAGCAGTCTTTATCTTTTACGGCGTTCTCTATCACTTCGCCGTTGTTCTCTGCATTTTGGCTTGGGCTTACGTTTTGATTTCCTTGGGCCTATCTGTTTTGCGCTACGTGACAGGCCCTAAGATCAAGACTTTGGAGTCTTTTGAGCCCGATCCCGACGACTTCGAGGACTACGAATAAGCGATTGTTTAATCGGTCTATGAGGTCTTCTCATAGTACACATCGATAAATCGTAATTAGAGTGATATACTCGTAAACGTGCAGGTCGATTGCGAGGTTTATTTTTTACTATAATATCGACATCCTGCCCAATCTCATTAAGAAAATGGATGAGCCGCTCAACAGAATAGCCTCTAAATCGCCCTTTTAAGAGTTCGGATAGTTTAGGTTGTGAAATATTGAAAATTTCGGCCGCTTGAGATTGAGTTAGTCGCTTTTTCTTAATAGCTTTTGTGATTTCCATCACAAGACTTGCCTTAGTTTCCATCTCAGGGTAGTTTTCATAGCCTAGATCAGCATAGACACTGCCATGACCGATCTCCACTGAGCTATTTTCTTCTAGTACTTTCGATTGCTTCATGATATTCCCTGCTTTTGTAGCCAAGCATGATATTCGACCTCTGCAATTCTTAGGCGGCTTTTAATAAGATCAACATCTTGTTTAGGTGTTGCAATACCACGCTTAGACTTCTTTTGAAATACGTGTAAAACAACAACAACCTCTTTGAATTTTACTGTATAAACTGCCCTATAGGTTCCACCAATATCATTTTCGATCACCTCTAATACCATCGCACTACCAAAGCCAGAAAAGACTTTTGTATTAGGACTTCTCTCACCTTTTTGAGCCTGATAGAGAGCATACCCAAATTCATCTTTAACAGACTGAGGTAATGCGATCAAGTCGGCTTTTGAGGATGCCACCCAAATAATAGGTTTTGTGTCCATACCTTTCCCGTCTTCATTAATATTATCCCCAATATTAGGGATATATTACAAGAAATTTAGCTGTATAGTCGAAGAATGGCGGTGAGGATGCCTTGTATGGCTACGCTGTTTGTTGGCACTACCGTCGGCGGTACGGATGGTGAGCAGCTCTCCAGACGGATGTGCGGTCCTTCAGGGTAATAACGTCCGATGATCGTTTGGTTGCCTGCAAGGGTCGCGAGCACGGTGTCACCTGCTTGCGGTTCATGTGCTGTTTCGATCACGACCAAATCGCCATCGGTGATGTGTTCGCTGACGAGCGAGTCACCTCTCGTGCGCAGGACATAGGAGGTGTCAGGATTAGGCACCAGAGCTGCTGGCAGTGACACGGTCTGAATCTGCGGCAGCAATTCAATGGGACGGTTAGCCGCCAGATAGCCGATTAAGGTGCATGCGATGCCCCCTTCATCGGGTTGTTCACGTTGTGGTGTTGTGAGCGCGATGGAGCGGCTACAATGTCCTTCCTGCGTGACAACACCTTTTCGCTTAAGGATCTTGAGGTGGCAGTGGACAGAACCCAGCGATGAGAAGCCAAAGTGTGTCATGATATCGCGGTAGCTAGGAGAAAAGCGGTTCCTTTGAATGAAGGTATCGATGAAATCCACGATTTCTTTCTGTCGCTTTGTCAGTCCCTTCATGCGATGGCAGGCTCCTTAGTACAGCAAGGACCATACACAAGTCGACAACAAGCTAAGGAGACCCACCACATCAAGATAGCTGCGCACAAGCAG
>CAMFKD010000058.1 GCA_945957095.1 uncultured Chlamydiae bacterium | reverse complement strand
ATTCTGGATTCTGGATTCCGGATTCTCTCCCTTTCCCATTCTGAATTCTGGATTCTGGATTCCGGATTCTCTCCCTTTCCCCTTGACGCCAACATAGGTTATGCACTATAAACTTTAACGTTTGTTTTGACGATCAGAGGAATTATGCGACGTTTACCTATTGCTATCGCCATCGCTCTTCCCCTTTTGACCTTTGGCATGGACAGCTATCTCGATATGCTGCCAGTGGAGATGATTCCCTCTGAGGAGGTGACGGTGGAGGATGAAGATCCCTCCATCATCCGTTGGGGGATTTTAGGAACTGCCGATGTGGCGCAAGTAGAACTTATCCCTGCGTTAATGATGAACGAGCACTCTTCTATAGCTGCCGTTGCGAGTCGAACCGTCACAAAGGCGAAGAAGGTGGCGCAGCGATATGGTATTGTCAAGACATATAGTAGTTACCGCGAGCTCCTTGACGATCCTGCTATCGACGCCGTCTACATCGCCTTGCCTAATCATCTACACAAAAAGTGGACGATCCTTGCGGCGCAAGCTGGCAAGCATGTCCTGTGCGAGAAGCCGTTGGCTACCGATGTTGCGGAATGTCAAGTGATGATGGAAGCTTGTCAAAAGGCTAACGTGAAGCTGATGGAGGCGCTCAAATACCGCTATCATCCCCTCATTGACAAGGCACAAGAATTGCTGCACGCTGAGACGATAGGCACTCCCCTTCTCCTTCGCGCTTCGATCGGCGTTCCATTAGCACCTGAGGAAGATGCCGACAACTTTCGTTGGTCGGCGCGGCAAGGAGGCGGTGCGATGCTCGATCTGGGGTGCTACTGCGTCCATGCGGCGCGTCTGCTCTTCAATGACGAGCCTCTATCCGTGATGGCGACGAAGGTAGAGGCTCCTCTACACCCTGGTGTGGATGCTCAACTTCATGCCATCCTCACCTTCTCAGATAACCGTACCGCCATCATCGACTGCAGCTTTCTGACCGATGAGCATCAAGAGATTGAGCTGATTGGCAGCGAGGGGCGGCTAGTGTTCCGCAATCCTTTCTTTGAAGGTTCTTACGGCCCCTCTGCCCTCGAATGGCAGTGTGGCGACAGCTGTGGCACGGTAGAATGTTCCGATGCTGACCTCTTTTCTTTAGAAGTGGAGCACTTTGTCACGTGCATCCGGGATGATGTTTCCCCTGCCACTGATGGGCATGACTCGGTCCTCAACATGAAGGTGTTGGAAGCTCTCTACCGCTCCGCCAAAAGCGGCAAGGCTGTGAAGTTAAATACCTCTGCAATCCTTTAAGGCTAGCACCGTCGTTTGTTCGTCAAGAGAAAAGGTCTCTTCAACTGGCGTCACAATGTAATTGACGAGCAATTGCTGTCTTGCCGCATTGCCGCGGTCCTAGGAGCGCGCAGACTGGCACGATATCTAGGTCTTCTTTGATCTGTTCGAGAAATTTCGGGCGCGGCTGTTCCATTGGTTGTCTCCTCGTAGGTAATGATATCAGATCCATGAAAAAATAGAAGTGTTCTATCGAATTTTCATGGATCTGTCTTTCCTCTGGTCAAAATTTTTGTAATCAGGGAGGATACACCTAGAGCAGCAATTCGCGGAAAATCCCCCAGAAGGGCCGAGCGAGGGCTGACAGATGGCATGCCCACAGCCGGCCCTTCTGGGGGATTTTTTCGGGAATTACTGCACCTAGAGAGACTAGAGGGGTTATGGGGATTTCGACTTTGGAAGGTACCCAGTTGTCGAGCTGGGGTAATTATCCCGTGGTAACGGCTAATGTCGTGCGTCCGGAGCGGTATGCAGAGTTGCAGCAGCTCCGCGGTCGGCGTATTGCCAGAGGGCTGGGGCGTTCCTATGGCGATGCTGCCCTGCTGTCTAAAGGCCAGGTAGTGCTGATGGAGCGCTTAGACCGTTTTTTGGCTATAGACGATGCAACGGGTATCGTGCGTGCTGAGGCGGGTGTCTCGCTGGAGTCCTTGCTGCACCATCTGCTTCCTAGGGGATGGTTTCCACCCGTGACACCTGGGACTAAGTTTGTGACGTTAGGCGGGTGCGTTGCTGCTGACGTCCACGGCAAGAACCATCACTGTGATGGCACTTTTGGCGCTCATGTCCAAGAGCTGGAGCTCGTCTTGGCTGATGGTTCGGTACGCCGTTGCTCGCCATCTGAAGATAAAGAGCTCTTTTGGGCGACAATAGGTGGAATGGGGTTGACGGGCATCATCTCCGAAGTGACCTTGCAGATGACTAAAGTCGAGAGCGCCTACATGATGACTCACCATCACTCTGCCAAGGACTTGGAGGCAGTGCTGAGGCTTTTGGCGGAAGGTGGTGCTGACGACAAGTACTCTGTCGCCTGGATTGATTGCTTGGCCAGTGGGCGGGAGCTAGGGCGCAGTGTCGTTATCTTGGGCCATCACGCCAATGCTGATCAGTTAAGTACTAAACAGCGCCATGCTCCTCTGAAAGTAATACCAGGAAGGCAAGCGTCAATACCCTTGATGCTCCCCTTTTCTCTCGTCAATAGCTGGTCTGTGAAGGCCTTTAATGCTTTCTATTACTGGCTGCAGAGCGCCAAAACAGAAGAACATGTAGTCGGTTACGATAGCTTCTTTTATCCTCTGGATGTGATTCACCACTGGAACCGCATCTATGGCAAGAAGGGCTTTGTGCAGTATCAATGTGTTCTTCCCACACAGACAGCTGCTGAAGGGCTAAAAGCTCTCTTAGAGCGGCTAACCACCAGCCGGCGTGCCTCATTTCTGGCCGTGCTGAAGCGCTTTGGCCCTGAAGGGTCAGGGTTACTCTCTTTCCCGATGCCTGGCTTTACGCTGGCGCTAGACATCCCGGTCGATGCAGGTCTCTTCTCCCTGTTGGATGATCTAGACGCCGAAGTGCTGCGACATGGGGGACGCGTCTACTTGGCCAAGGATGCCAGGTTGAGTGCTTCGGCCTTTCGTACGATGTATCCCCGATATGAAGCCTTTGCCGCTGTGAAAGCTGCTGTTGACCCCACTAATAGCTTTTGTTCGGATCTGTCCTTACGTCTGAACATAGGAGAGCAGCGATGAAAGGGACTATTTTAGTATTGGGTGCTACCTCCCCTATTGCGCGAGCGACAGCAGCCTATCTGGCGTCGCAAGGGCATCCTTTATACCTGGCTAGCCGAGACGACGAGGAGCTAAAGCGCATTGGTGCTGACCTGTCGGCAAAGTATGGCATTACTGTACACACGGGCCATTTTGACGCAGAAGATAGCGCTACCCATCCAGCCTTCTTCCGCCAGGCCGTAGCGCAGACGGGTGGCTTGGATGGGGCCATCATCGCCTTTGGGTATCTCGGCCAACAATCGAAAGCCATCCATGACTTTGCTGAAGGGCAAGCTATCCTAAACTGCAACTTTGTCGGAGCCTGTTCGGCGTTGGCGGAATGTGCCAACTACTTTGAAGCGAAGAAGAAAGGCTTTATCGTTGGCATCAGCTCTGTCGCAGGAGATCGTGGCCGTCAGAGTAACTACTACTATGGTGCAGCTAAAGGTGGGCTGACGACCTTTTTAGAAGGATTGCGCAACCGCCTTTATCCAGCTGGTGTCCATGTCATGACTGTTAAACCAGGTTTTGTTGATACGGGTATGACCTTTGGCAAGCCTGGTTTGTTTCTTGTTGCATCCCCTGAAGCTGTTGGTGAGGCTATTGGCAAAGCGATCGCGAAAGGCAAGAGCACTTTATATGTGCCTTGGTTTTGGCGCTACATCATGTGGATCATCAAAGCTATTCCAGAAACTATTTTCAAAAGGTTGAAGCTGTGAAAGATTCGACACAAACGGCAGAGCTCCCTGCACTAAGGTATTGCATTGCTCTTTTACGATTGATGCGTCCTTTCCAGTGGTGGAAGAATGGTTTTGTCTTTATCGGCCTCTTCTTTGGTCATGGCTGGAACGATCCCGTTTTAGTCGAACAAGCGATTGCCTGTGCTGTCGCATTTTGTTTTATCTCTAGTAGTGTTTACGTCTTGAATGACGTCATCGACCGCGAGGCAGATCGCCTGCATCCTAAAAAAAGAAATCGGCCCCTTGCTTCGGGAAAGGTGTCACCACGGGGCGCTACGCTACTATCGCTGGGTTTATGGCTGACAGGGATCGCTATCGCTTATACAGTGTCCTGGGGTGCGCTAGGGCTCGTGATCATTTACTCCTTCATGAATATGGCTTATTCATGGCGTCTAAAACATGTGGTCATCGTCGACGCATTTGTCATCGCTGCCGGTTTTATCTTAAGGGTGCTGGCAGGTACCTGGGCAATCGGGATTCCGCCGTCACAATGGCTGATGCTCTGCACCATTATGGTGACGCTGTTTTTAGCTTTTGCTAAGCGCCGTGCCGAGTTTCTGGTCATGGAGGAGACGAATGAACAAGGACGCAAAGTCCTGTCACAATATACTCCAGAGCTTCTCGACAACCTGATCAGCATTACAGCAGCCAGCACAATCCTCTCTTACAGCCTTTATACCACCAACCCTGACACCATCCGCATTCACCAAACAGCTAACCTAATTATGACAGTGCCATTAGTAACCTATGGCATTTTTCGTTACATGTATCTCCTACATAAGTGGAAAGCGGGTGAAAATCCTGCTCAAGAGCTCTTAGGCGATAAGCACATGGTCGCTACGGCTATTGTCTGGATAGCTCTGACGGTATGGCTTATTTCATAAGGAAGAATTAGCGACTAGTTGTGCCACTTTTTGGCCGCAACGGAGACTGCCTTCCATCCAAGGAGCATTCAGGTAATCGCCACAGAGATAGAGGCCATAATCGCCTTGACCTTGTTGCCAGAACTTGCTGGTTGTGGTGATGTACCCTGGATAATATTTGGGAATGGCTTCTGGCCACCTTTGCAGATCGTGCCTGTAGACACGATGCGCAACAGACGCCAAAGGCGGACATACTTTTAGAAACTCCTGCTGGATCAAGTCCCATAACGTTTCATCTGAATAATGCAGCCACTCTTGCGCTTTCTCGTCTCTTAGGAAGACATTAATGAGCGTCTGTCCTTCCTCAAAGCGCTGGGGATACTTGCTATTTTGATTGATGTAGCAGCAAATGTTGCCATTTTGAGACAGAGGTACAGCTACCATTGCCAGGTGTGACACGGCAGCGTTTGGAACTCGGAATCCAGCATTGATCGTGGCGGCAAAGCGCACTGAGTTGAGGAAGTTGCGTTGGGCATCGCTAGGATGGTGTACAATACGTCTTGCTTCAGAGGCTGTAGTTGCGATGACGATGCGGTCAAAGAGGTTGTGGCCATGTATTCCTTCTACGATAAGGCCGCCAGGCCCTCTTTTAATGGCCTGTACAGGCGTTGATGTGTGAACCCTTAGCTTCTTGACCATCTCTCTAGCTAGGGTGCTCATCCCATGGCAGAAGTAGTCATAAGAGAAGCCCTCACCAATCGCTGAAATGGCACCCAGCAAGCAAGCGAGGCTCAGATCCTCAGCGCCATGGAAGTGATAGGTGGCGATCATGGCATCGAAGGCATAATCGAGGACTTCTTCCCCGCCCCACTTCAACACAAAATCCTTAGCACTGATAGTGTCTAGGTCGGCGTTGATTTTGCATAGGTCGTAGAGATCGATACCTTTTGAGCGTCGCCTTAGTTCGAGATAGCACAGAATGAGGCGCGTGCGTGCTAAGGGAGAGTAGGCACCGAGACCCCAGAACTCCCGCACAGATCGATAAGAGATGCATTTGAGCTCTCCCTGATGAAAGAGATGATGGGTGCTAGGAGATAATGTTCCCCACTCCCCTGCCATCCCAAGTTCCTGGCAGTAGCGTTTGGCTTCGAGATAGCCGTTATTAAGAAATTGGGCACCGAGGTCAAATGGATAGCCAGCACTGTAACGTGTGCCTGCCCTGCCACCTACTTGAGTTCCTTTTTCAAATAGGGTGACATCGTGCCCTGCCTTTGTCAACTCATAGGCACAGGCTATCCCAGCCATGCCAGCCCCTATCACCGCCACTTTCAACAGCTTGGTCATGATGTGCGACTCCTCCATTCCGAACTTTACTGAATGGCAGAGAAAAAAAGCACTTCTTTCGCCGATATGGACGATGGACCTAATGAGGTAATGGACTCAATAGACATGATGGACAAAAAAGACGTTTACAACGTCCATTACGTCTATTAGGTCCATATTGACCGAAAAGGCGAACAAAGCCACAATCCCTGTCACAATGGGGGAAAGGGATCATGAGCGACGTATTATGTTTGCAGCGATATCCGAGCGTTAAAGCACAGCGCATTCTCATCTCGGGTACCAGTGGTCTCATCGGCTCAGCATTGGTCTCTTTTCTCCAGGCTGCTGGCCATACAGTTGTCAGATTAGTGCGTTCAGAACCTACCCGCGCTTCCGATATCCGCTGGGATCCAGCGACCGGTTTCATCGAGGAGGAAAAGCTAGAGCTCTTCGACGCTGTCATCAACCTTGCTGGTGATAACATCGCTGCTGGACGCTGGACGCGTGCAAAGAAAGAGCGTCTGCGTGCTAGCAGACTTCAAAGCACTGAACTGCTAGTGAAGAGCCTGGCCAAGCAAAGCTATCCCCCAAAGCTGTTTCTTTGCGCTTCTGCGATCGGCTTCTACGGCGATCGTGGTGAGGAATTGCTCGATGAAGACAGCAGCAAAGGGACGGGTTTCTTGGCTGACCTCTGCGCTGACTGGGAAGCGGCAGCCCGGCAGCTGCCAACCGGCAGGGTTGCGATGGCGCGCTTTGGCATCGTGCTGTCTGGCCAGGGAGGCGCTCTCAAACAAATGCTAAGGCCCTTTAAGCTAGGAATCGGTGGCATCCTCGGTAGCGGCAAACAGTACTATAGTTGGATTAGCATTGATGACGCTGTCTATCAGCTCTATGCTATCTTGATGGATGACCGTTTACAAGGCCCGATCAACCTAGTATCGCCCAATCCGGTTACTAACTATACCTTTACCAAGACGTTAGGCAAGGTGCTCTCCCGTCCGACCATCCTGCCCATGCCTAAGGCACTCGTCGGTCTTCTCTTTGGCGAGATGGGTGATGCTCTGCTTCTGTGTAGCAGCCGCGTCATCCCTAAGCGACTGTCGGCTTTAGGCATTCCGTTCGCTTACCCCGACCTAGAGCAGTGCCTGCGCCATCTGCTGGATAACACTCAACCCAAAGCAGATTAGTATGGTGATTAGACGCATCGGTTCACAGCTCCATAAAGCCTTTCAAGGTCCTATTGCCGCTCGGATCTTAAACAGCCTGGCCTTCTACGGCGGTTGGACAGCTTTACTGGTCTTTGCTGCAGAGGGGCAGCCTATTAAAGGACTCTTAATCCTTGTCGTCTTGATCGCCATACACTTTGCTTTGTCGCATCAACGTATTAAGGATATTATCTTCTTTGCTACGGTGACATTGGTCGGATGCCTCATCGACATTGGTTACTTGAGCGCTGGCGTTCTTAGTTATGCCAGCCCTAATGAATGGGTAGACTGGCTGCCACCTCCTTGGATGGTCGGTGTTTATCTCTTGTTTGCTACCGCTGTCGACTACTCGCTTTTTTGGATGCGAGCTTACCCTGTTGCTGCTGCAGTATTAGGGGCGGTCGGTGCGATGATGAGCTATGCGGCTGGTGTACGCTTGGGCGCCGCGCAGTTCTTGCTACCCGATCACCTCTCCCTCATGATCATCGGTGTCGTCTGGTTTTTCTTTATGCCCGCCACCTGCTGGTATAGCGCCTGGCTTGACAAAAGAACCTAAATTTTACCGCATAGCGCACAGAGAACACATAGGGAAAAGGTGATAAATTCCAAAAAAAAATATGCGATATGTAACGAAAATTGCTGGTTTCTTTGGTATGAGATAGCTTTTTACTCGTAAATCTAGTAAACTTTATCCATATTTTCATTTGAAATAACTCCTGGATAGCCCTATGTTTGCTCCATCAAAAATACGTAACATCGCCATCATTGCCCACATTGACCACGGCAAAACCACTTTGTTGGATGCGATGTTAAAGCAGTCTAATGTCTTCCGCTCTAATGAGGCTGTGCCAGAGCGCGTGATGGATTCCTACGATCAAGAGCGTGAGCGTGGCATCACTATCTTTGCCAAGCATACGGGGATCCGCTATGGCGATTACAAAGTCAATATCATCGATACACCTGGGCACTCCGACTTCTCCGGCGAAGTGGAAAGGGTATTGGGGATGGTTAATAGCGTCTTGTTGCTCGTCGACGCGCAGGAAGGACCGATGCCACAGACACGTTTTGTGTTGTCAAAGGCTTTGAAGATGGGGCTGAAACCTATCGTCGTCATCAACAAAATTGACCGCCCCCACGCTGACCCTCATAGAGTCTTGAATGAGACCTTTGATCTCTTTGCTGAGCTTGGCGCTAATGACGAGCAGCTAGACTTCCGCCACTGCTATGCCTCTGGTTTAGCCGGCTTTGCTATGCAGAACTTGGAAGATCCGCGTGAAACGATGGATCCCCTCTTTGACCTTATCGTCGAGGCAGTACCGGCTCCTGAAGGGGACGTCAACGCCCCCTTTCTAATGCAGGTGCGTACAATAACCTATAACGATTACTTGGGTAGGCAAGCCACAGGGCGTGTCTTACAGGGGGCTGTTAAGAAGGGACAGCAGGTCATCTGTGCTGACAACGAAGGCAAGCGAGAGAGGTTTACCATCACGCGTGTAGAGGGCTACGAGGCGCTTAAAAAGGTAGAGTTTGAGGTAGGGGCTGCTGGCGACATCGTCAGTTTGTCAGGTATCCCAGAAGTGATGCTAGGCGATACCTTGAGCGATCCCGATCATGTGCAGGTGCTTCCGGCCATTACCTTGGATGAGCCTTCGGTGTCGGCCAACTTCATGATCAATAGCAGTCCTTTCGTCGGACGTGATGGCAAGAGTGTGACGTATAACAAGATTAAAGAGCGTCTCTTCAAAGAGAAGCGTTCCAACATCTCCTTACACATTACCGAATACCCTGGCGAACAGGAAGCCATTACTGTCTCTGGAAGGGGTGAGCTGCACCTAGCTGTCCTCATTGAAGCGATGCGCCGGGAAGGCTATGAACTCAGCGTTTCCAAACCGCAGGTCATCATCAAAGAGATCAATGGTGAAAAGCACGAGCCCATCGAGTCGCTCCACGTTGAAGTGCCCGAAGAGTATTCTGGCGTTGTCATCGAGGAGCTAGCACGCCGTAAAGGCGAAATGCTGTCGCTGAACACGAATGAGCATGGCGTCACGAGTCTCGAGTACCGCATCCCCACGCGTGGGTTGATGGGATATCGCAACGAGTTTCTGACGGTAACGCGTGGGCTTGGTGTTATGACTTCGATTTTTGATTCGTTCCAACCATGGCGTGGCGAGATCCCCCATCGTAAGAAAGGGGTGCTTATCTCGATGTGCGACGGCCGCGTCACGGACTATGCGTTGGATGGCTTGCAGAGCCGTGGTACTCTCTTTGTTAAGGCTGGAGACCAAGTCTACGAAGGTATGGTCGTCGGAGAAAACAGCCGCGACAACGACCTCGCTGTCAACGTCACTAGGGCTAAGCAACTGACCAACTTCCGCGCTTCCGGCAAGGATGAAAACGTGCTCTTAGCACCGCCTAGAGTGTTTACCCTAGAGCAAGGCATCGACTACATCGAAGATGATGAGCTTGTTGAGGTGACCCCTACTAGCATCCGTATACGCAAAGCCATTCTGAAAGAGCAGGACCGCAAGCGCTCCCGTCCTAAAGAGAGCTAGAAAAGCCGTTTTCGCCGAGCGCAGCGAGGCTTTGGAGTGCGCAAGCTTGCTTGCGCTTTCACTTTTTAGGAAGGAGTCAGGAGGTAGGAGCCAGAATGTTGGAACTGCTTTGAAAGCGCTATTATCTCTAATCTTCGGGGCCCACCTTACTTCTTTCAATCTATTTTGCCCTACCAGTCTCCTCAAAAATGAAAGCGCAAGCAAGCTTGCGCACAAAGCCTCGCTGCGCTCGGCGAAATCGGCGAAAGTAATTTCATATTAGATCAGAGAACAAACGGAACAGCGGCGCAGATCTCAACCGGTTTTAAGTGGATGATGTCTTTGTTAACCTCACCAGCCACCAGGCTAGCGGTGTTTCGCGATAGCGCTTGCCGCAAGAAGCCCAGGAATGACGGAGCAGCAGCGATGTAGAGCTTCTGGAAAAGCCCCTGCTGTCTTGACTGCTCCAAGTAATCAGAAACCTGTTTGGCGAAGGTAAGACTTTCCTGATCGCGGGGATTGGTGTGCGGTTCCATCGCGCTGTGACCGCGGTAGGTACTGGGATTAGTGCGGCCGGGTTTGCCCTCCACCAACTCCTGATCATGAAAACGCCCTTCTGGATGAATCAACGTATGTACCTCTACCAACGTGCCCACCTTCTCGGCATGAAAAAAGCGTGCGTGTGTGCTATTAGCGATGAGAATCCAGGTTTTGTTGTTGTTTTTCATTCTCGGCTCCGTTGGTTGGGAGTGTTTCTTTTTTGCCTACTTTACTCCTTAATACCAATCGACCAAATAGATGTACATGTTCACCCAATGCGGTGGTTATGTTCATGGGGGTAGTTTTTTCGTGCCCGCACACGGGTGCGGGCACGAATGTGACATAGGTGAATATGTGCAAAAAATTATTTACTTATTCTCTTTTCTAAATCGGAAATTATAGAATTTATTTTATTTTGTTCGTCATCAGTTAATTCACCATACTCGCTATAGTTTTTTTTGTTATTCATCATACTTAGCTTTAACTCGTTTGCTTCTGCCAGCAATTTAGCTGGGCTCGTTCTGGAGGGGGTTTCTAAGCGTTGTGAAAGAGAAGCTAGTCGTCCTCTGAGATCTGTAGCTTCGGCGAGGCGAGCTGACTTAATCGCCATATCGAGCTGTAGATGTGTGCTACTCCAATCGGCTCTGCTACGACCTGTATCGGCTATCCACTTGCTTTCGTCATAGGGCGGATTCCAAGGGTGCTGAGTCTTGTGATAATCACTTAGGTGTTTAATGGTATCGCGGAGATCTTCCGCCTGCTGGATGGACTTACTTCTGTCCTTGTAATCACGAGAAGTTAGCCCACTGCGAATGCGGCTGATGTCTCTTGGTCTAGTATCACGTAAACGGCGGCCAGCGGCTTGTGCATCAATAATACTCGCTTCTTTATATAGAGTCTTTTGATTAACAGTTTGGTTGATGTCGGCGACGAAAGATCCTACACCAATTTCTTCCATTTTCATGTCTTTAGCTGTCTTTTCAAAATCATTCATAAACAAGCTATATCTAGGTAGTCGCTGTACTGGTAGGATGATTCGCTGGTCTAATCC
>CAMFKD010000057.1 GCA_945957095.1 uncultured Chlamydiae bacterium | reverse complement strand
CCTTTTTAGCTTTATTGGGTGTGGGAGTGGGCATTGGTGCGGCTCAGCTCGCCGGGGCATCCATGCTGGGGTTTTTGTATCCTAATGCGATGAAGATACCTCCTAGCATCTTCTCTCTAGGTAGGCCAGAACAGGTATTGTCCCGCGAAGGCAAGGTTTTTATCCCTAAGCAAAAAGCTTTTGTTGAGACGACCAATGGGAAGGTACGCGTGCAGACAGCCGTCTGTACGCATCTAGGCTGCACAGTGCATATGGTAGAAACGGGATATCAGTGCCCTTGCCATGGCTCTACGTACGATCTGTTAGGGCATAATACGGGAGGTCCTGCGCCAAAGCCTTTGGTCTTTTTTAAGGTGTTTAAGGGTGCTTCAGGGGATATCATGGTGAATAAAGCGATCACCACCCTCGATGCCGAGGAGGCGTGGTATGTGGCAAATGCGTAAATGGAGAAACTGACGAAGCATGGCTGCTTTTCAAGGAAAACCGCGTGAGTCGTGGGCTGAATATTTGGCCAATCTTCCTAGGATGTTTGTGCGCTCGATCTTTCGCCACAACTATCCTAACAATGATGTCGACCGTTCTGAAGTGGTGTTTAAGAACTTCTTTCTCCACTTTCATCCAGTGAAGTGCCATAAAAACTCGATAGACCCTTTCTACACATTGGGGCTGGGGGCCATATCGACCAGCCTGTTCTTGATTTTGACATGGACTGGTGTAGTCTTGATGTTCTACTACATTCCCACAGTAGATCGCGCGTATGACATCATGAAGGATTGGCAAGACACCACCCCCTTCGCCCAGATGTACCGCAACATGCACCGCTGGGCTGCACAGTTGATGGTCCTGTTCGTGATGCTGCATATGTCTCGGGTGTTCTATACTGGTTCTTACAAGGGAGAAAGGCGCTTTAATTGGGTCATTGGCGTTATGTTAATGCTGTTGACACTCTTTCTCTCTTTCAGCGGCTACTTGCTGCCATGGGATCAGTTGGCATTCTGGGCTATTACCGTGGGTTCCGAGATAGCGGGTTACGCTCCTAGCCTTCCTGGCTTTGAGTACAATATCAACCGTGTGATGTTGTTGGCTTCTACGAATGTGGGGCAGGATGCCCTCATTCGCTTCTATGTGTTGCATGTGATGGTGCTGCCGTTATTAGCTGGAACGCTGATCGGCGTGCACTTTTGGCGAATTCGAAAGGATGGAGGGTTATCCCGTCCTCCCGATAAAATCAGACCAGAACCTCTGCGCGTTGTACAGCGTTCGGATACTAAAGAGGTATTTGCTCCTGGTGTCAAACGTACCTACGGGCTGATGGAGCTGGTGCGTGGCAGCTGCCCCACAGTAGACAAAGGACCCTATAACTTTGTCTTTACTTGGCCTAACCTACTGCGCGCCGAGCTAGTGGCCTTTCTCTTCACTCTGGTCTTGACGTTGGGGCTTTCGTTTATTGATGCTCCGTTAGAGGAGCTGGCTAATCCTACTAAGCCACCTAACCCTTCTAAGGCTCCATGGTACTTCTTGGGTCTCCAAGAAATGGTATCCTATAGCGCTTTTTGGGGTGGTGTCGGGATTCCGATGATGATGAGCATTGGGTTGATGGTTATCCCCTACCTCGACAGAAACCCCTATGGTTCAGGCTACTGGTTTCATCGTAGCCGATATCTTGCTATCTTCCTGTGGACGTTATTCATGACAAGTCAGGGGCTATTAATCGTCATCGGTACCTTCTTTAGAGGGGCTAATTGGGGATGGATATGGCCATGGACCGAAACCTTTGCGCGGCATTGAGTAGAAGGAAAATCTAGTGCGCTCTGAATGGTATCAGCTGGTGCTAATCTTCATGATGGCGGTTGCCACATTCCTCTTTGGAGTGTTCCTCTGGCGTGAAGTATTCCCTGAGTACAAGATCTTTCAAGATGCTTTTGTGCAGTTGGAAGAGTTCCGTTCTACAGTAACAGGAGAGGCACCGGCCCCCTTTAAGGTTGCTGTAAAACAGATTGTATTGACTCAAGAACGTGGTCCAGAAGTTATCGACCGTTGCATCAGCTGCCATGTCGCCTTGGAGATTCCACATTTCTCTCCTACCAAAATCGCCAAAGATATCAATGGCAACGTTCTGTTGGATGCTAATGGTTTACCTCAGCAAGTGGCCAATGACGACTACATCTGGAAGCAGCTAGACAACAAAATCACCGAGCTTACCGACGAAAAAGTACTGCAGCAGTTTCGACAAGAAGGGCGGGAGAGCGAAGCCAATGATCGCATAGCTCAGGCGGATCAGCTGAAACGGCTTAAAACTGCTGAGGTGGATGGGCGTCAGGTTGACATGACCAAGGTGCTGGCGATGCACCCGTTGATAGGGAAGGAATCGCGCCCTTTTGAATTTCATCCACTGAATGAATATGGTTGTACCTCTTGCCATAACGGCAATGGCCGTGCTTTGACGATTGCGCGCGCGCATGGGCCTGTCTTTGATGGGCACTATGAGGAGGCTTTTGAAGGACCTGCGCCTCAGTTTTTGGAGTCCGATCCGCAAAACGACCCCGCCTTTTCCAGAATGTTTAACCATAAACCGGGCCATCAGCTGCTTTTCCAGACATCGCCAATCTATCCTGGAAGGCTGATTCAGGCGAACTGTGTGCAATGCCATTTGACCTCTTTTTCGCGCCTTCAGGGTGCTGTATCTACTGTCTCGAATGTAAAAAATCAGGTACAAACGCAAGCAGCTGATGTGCAAACGGCCTTTTCAGATGAGAAGAAGGCGGTGCTTAGCTTGCTTAGCGTCAAGAATGAGTTATCTGCCAAGGGATATGATGGCACACTAGCTGAGCTTAAGGCTAAGTCTGTCAACTACACACTGCCAGAAGCCGATCGCAATGCTTTTGCCGGTCAAGTAGCCTATCTAACTGCTGCAGGGCCAAGAGATGCTGTTCAGAAGATTGATAGAGACCTAACGGCTGCTGTTGGCAACGAGTCGCTGATATCACAACTTCAACAAGTTTTTCATAGCGGTAAGCAGCCTGCCGATGTCCAGTTACAAGCATTTATCGATTCCCATCCTGGCGGGTCGGGTTCTCTCTTCGTCAAAGCTCGTGCCGTTTTACAACAGCAACTATTCCTGCAACATGTCGATAAAGCGGCTATCGTGGTCCAAGGGGCTATTACCAAAGATCAAATTAAGCAGGCGGCTGCGTCAGAAACAGACCGCATGCTTGCCTGTTATCAGCAAGGAGAAGAGCTATTCTTCACGCAGGCTTGTTATGCCTGTCACCGCATCTCAGGCCTGTCACGCGGTGGCGTGGGGCCCGAACTGACAACAGAGGGCAATTCTTATCCTTGGTTTGTCAAGCAATCGATTGTATGGCCTCAGGCAGATCTTAAAACCTCTACGATGCCTAACTTCCGCTTGGATCATCCCGAACTGGAAGCGTTGATGTGCTTCATGCTTGGCCAGAAAGGACGACCAAGAGTCCTTTCGCAAGTTGATTATGACACAGGAATCAGCCTATGGGAAAGCGGACAAAAGCTGCCTTGGGAACAGTCTGTAGAGCTCTCTAAGGTTCACGATCTTCACTATGGGATGGCGCTCTTTGCTACCGAAGGCTGCGCTGCTTGCCATCGCTTAAAAGGTTATGAGTCTAGTGTAGGATTTAGCATAGAAAAAGGACGACAACCCACCTTTGATGAACTCTACCAAGAGCGTGATTGGTTTAGTAATGCGATCCCCGAAGATACTACAGGTTCGCAAATAGCCAAAATAGTGCAGGACCGTGCTCAAGAGTTCGATCAACATATTGTCGATGGTGTAAGAGAGCCTGCTATCTTAGAGGAGCTGGAAGCTAGACATCCTGGATTGCTTGAATCTTTCTATTCTCCCTTTGGATATGCTTTAAGGGCATATGATCATCGATATGAACAACAGTTAGCCGCTGCCAAAACGCCTGAAGAAGCTCAGCAAGCTTTAACGGCGCTTAATGACTATCGCGCTAGGGTGAATAGAGTCCTTAAGATGTTCATTCAAGAGTATGGTTTGGGTCGGTTGATAGGCCCACGTCCTAACTGGTCAGGTATCTATCGCTCTGATGAGTGGTTGATGGAACACTTCTATAACCCTTCCATGCATAGTGCTCACTCCATCATGCCCGCTTTTCCATTCGATGAAACCAAGTTCTATACCTTAGTGAATATGCTCGATGCTTTGGCGATTAAGAATAGCGCTGCCGTGCGTCAAATCTGGGATAACAGAGGCTTTAATCCCGCTGTAGCCTTTCATATCCACTGTTCACAGTGCCATGGAGACTACCGACAAGGGGATGGACCAGTAGCAGAATGGATTTATCCTATTCCAAAAAATCTGCGTAACGCTTCGTTTTTGCGCAATCTGACGCCTAGAAAAGTTAGAGAATCAATCATGCATGGCGTCAAAGGTGGCCCTATGCCGCCTTGGGGTGAAATCGCTAATGATAAAACGATTCAGCCTCCCTCGCCTGTTCTGAAGCCTAATGAAATAGATCGCTTAGTGGAGTGGCTATATATGTCCCTGCCAGAAGAGGGGCCCAAACAAGCTGAGCCTCTTAAATGGCTTTACACTCCTGAAGACGTGTTGCGTGAACTCAGAGAAGAAGGTGATACTTTAAAAAGCAATCTTGAGTCCGACGTCAAAAAGCACAATCCATTGACTTTATTGCTACCACGCGGAGAGGGATATCTCGCTTCATTAAAGCCTAAACCTACCTCTCCTCCAGATACGCTAAAAGTTGATGAAGTGTTCGACGTCAAACCCAACCCTATTCCAGGCGCTGACCGCGTTGCCTATTACATCAAAGATAAATACTACACACCGGAGAACCTGGCAGAAGGTGAACGTGTGTTTTTGATGCATTGCGCTATCTGCCACGGTAAAGAGGCAGCTGGTAACGGATTGCGTGCTGGGACTATGGTAGAGGCTAAGCCTCGGATGCTGACTAACCTAGATTGGATCGAAACGCGTGATGACTTGCGTCTATTACAATCGATTAAGTATGGCGTTTTGGGCACAGCGATGACTCCTTGGGGTGACCAAACCAGTACCTTGCAACGGCTTCAGCTTGTCATGTATATCCGTAGTCTTAGTCGCGATAAAATCATGCGTGAGCATTTGGCAGAACTACTATATCAGATCTTTGATAGAAACGTGGAGACTATCCGGCAGGCGCAGATCGCGGAATATCAGCGTTTGAAAGGATTAGAGAACAACTATCATGCCGCTGAAGCAGTTAAGGATGAGCTGGACGCTAAGCTAGCCCGTGATTCAGCTGCTGTGCCGTCTGCTATTCAGGCCTATCAGAAGCAGCTGCTCATTGGCGAGCAAGTGCGTAAACAGAAGGCGGTGGACAAATCCTTACAGAATTTGATTACTCTTGTTAAGAAACAAAAAGAGCTCTACAACAATCTCTGCACAACGATGTTGGCGCGCCTAGGAGATGCTCCTGTTGTTACGAACGCCATTAGTCTAATTGGACTGAACGCCATTCATTATGACTATAACGATGGTCATTTAAGTATTAATGAGCATTCAGCCGATAGCACTACAATTGTGATAAGAGGTAAAGAGATCGTCGAAGTGTTGGACCAACAGATCGCTCAACTTGAGAAGGACAAGCTCGCACTATTAGGACAGTTTCCATCGACCGAACGTCATACCAGGCTTACGGAAGTGGAGCAGCGGCTCCATAGTTACCGCATTGTACGAGAACAAGTGATCTCCGCAACGGAAGAAGCGGCTCGTGGCCGTAATGAGCAGGTGGCGCTTCTAGAGAAGATTCATCAGCAAATCAAATTGGCTCATCAAGAAGAAAATGATGAAAAGAAGACAAATACACTTTCACCCTAGGTCTTGAACGCTATGCAACATGCTGGAGCAACAACCTCAACACAAACACAGTTTGATGACCTTCCTGTCAAACTCTTCCTCTATCCATCCGTAATCTTCATGGTTATCGGCATGTTTGTAGGAGTGTTTGCCTCTTTTAATGGTATGGTAGCACCTGATTACTGGGCCGGTGAGTACATCCATTTTGGCCGTATACGTCCTGTCCATGTAGGACATGTGACATTGCTATGGTTGTTGGCTGCTGACATCGGCCTTCTCTTCTACCTTGTACAGCGTCTCTGTGGCGTCCCTCTCTGGAGTCATCGGTTAGGCGTTTGGTCAGCAGCTATCTTCTGGTTTTTCTTAATTATCGGCGTTTACTCATTTCCCTTTGGCACTAACTCGGGATGGGAATATGCAGAGCTCCCCATGTGGATCGGCCTTCTCCCCATCAAATTCGGTGGGTTGGTTGCTTTGACATTGGTCGCTATTAACATCTTCGCAACGATTGCTCATCGTAAGTATGAAAAGATGTATGTTTCTTTGTGGTATGCCATGGGAACGCTGCTATGGGCAGCTGTCAGCTATGTCGCTGGTAACTTCGCCGTGTACTGGGTGCCTGAGGGCATTTCCCGTGTGAACATGAATTTCTTCTTCGTTCACAATCTCGTGGGTTTGATCTTTACACCAATGGGGTTAGCCATCGCCTACTACTTCTTGCCCAAGCTAGCCAACTCCCCCATCTATAGCCATAAGCTATCGATGGTTGGCTTCTGGTCAATTGCTTTTGTTTATGCTTGGGTAGGTTCTCACCATATCATCCATGGCCCGATGTCACAATGGATCCAAACTGTTGCCATCATCTTCTCCATTTGGTTGATCATTCCTGTTTGGACCGTTGTGCATAACCTCTTCTATACTTTAAAGAATGCCTGGCACAAGTATAACGAGAATGCCGCCATACGCTTTATCATCATGGGGACGTTGTTTTATCTGATGACGAGCACGCAAGGAACCTTCATGGCTTTGCGCAATGTCAATGAAATTACGTCCAAGACGGATTGGGTTATCGGACATGCGCACATGGCTCTATACGGTACCTTTACCTTCTTCGCGATGGCTGGGGTCTATGGAGCCCTTCCAGCGCTTACCGGTAGACCCATCTACTCTAAAAAAATGGCCGATTGGCACTTCACTCTTAATGTGCTAGGAGCTACATTGATGATGGTGTCACTGCATGTCGGTGGCTTTCTGCAGGGGCTTCAATGGGCTTCTTGGGCCGATGGTGACAGCTACCGCATCTTCCAAAATAACCTGAGCAAGCTGCCTTTCGTGCAGACCGTGGCTGACATGCACTACTGGTGGCTCATGCGCACTATTTCCGGTATTATCATTTTGATTGGTAACTGTATCTTCTTGGTTAATGTTTTTAACACCATCCTGTTGAAGCCTGCTTCAGCCTCTCCGCAGAGGCTTGAACGCGTTGCAGCGGGTACTTGAGCATAGCAATGACAGAACAACACACTCCTCACACACACGGATGGGAAAAGTCAGCGATTGTTACGTTTATTGCGATCGGCCTTCTTTTTCTTTCTTCCATATTAGCTACCGTATTGGCACCTAATATGCTAGATCCTAGCTGGACGGATTCCTCTAGCCACTATCAAGTACAGATGTATGAAGTTTCCGATCCCAACGTCTATATCGCTAGGGCATTACCAGGCTCTGCCAACCTTGACTATGTCAACCATATCAAGAAAGACTACACACTGCTTGCCTTTGTTGAGACAGACAACATGCGTATCTTGGCGCCATCCGAGCTGGAAAGGTATGTCACTAAAGTGGGTGAACAGGAGCTGAAACTGACCTCTCGCGTTCTTCTTTTGCGTAAGCCTGCTGGCTCCACCGCTGTCGAAGCCGAAAAACTAAGGAAAGAGGTGCAACAAAAATGGGAAACGAGTCATCCCAATTGGAAAGAAAAAGACCATCCTCGTATGGACTATAGCATTATGGAGCTCTTCGATCCTCATTCTGATGAAGCTTTCTCATTGGCGCGTAGCGAGGGCTTTCTTGAGCATTTTGCAGCTTCCAATTTTGTCCTAATAGATGGCCCTAAGCAGCCCTATCATCATGATCCTGGTGTCATCTACCTCGAAAATCCTGAGGAGTTTCGTATTAGACGTGTCTCTTATGGCGATTTAAAAGGTGTTAAGTATGATCCCAACGGCGAACCTATCAAAGATATCGCCGAACTCACAAGCCCTGACATTGGGTTTATCTGTCGCCAAAAACTCATTACGATGGGAGAGAGCATCTACGCTGCCGAAGGCTGTTACTACTGTCATACGGATCAAAGCCGAACTCTTATCCAAGACTGCGTATTGAACGGCTCAGAGTCATTTGCTGCTCCTCCTTCCTCTGGCAACGAATACATCTATCAAGATGTCACATTTCCTGGTACTAGAAGGATAGGACCGGATCTTGCCAGGGTAGGAGTGAAAAGGCCCAGCCGTGATTGGCATAAAGCACATTTCTGGCAGCCTAAGACAGAAAGCCCAGGTACTATTATGCCGTCGATGCGCCACTTCTTCGACGACGATCCAAGAGGGCAAAGTGTTAACCAAATTGGCGTTCCAAATTACCGTTTTGAAGCGATCTTCCAATATCTGATGACCAAAGGTACTCGTATCACGCCTCCCACACAAGCATGGTGGCTAGGTAAGGATCCGCTGCAGACGACTGAAATCATCGAAGGCAGAAAGCGAATAGGGGCTAGCTGAGATGAAGTTTGACATCGATGGCTTTCAAGGATTGGTATTGCACTATGGTCTTATCATCACCTTTGTCGGTGCTGCCTTTTTGCTCTTTATCTACTGTTGGTATAAGGGACGTCTTGATATGGATGATGAGCCTGCACTACGCATGATGCAGATGAGCGATGAACGGCCTCAAGAGGAGAATAATCATGATTCAGCGCGATGACAGCGACGAATTTTATGATCAAGAAGGAGCACCAGGAGAAGCTCATGCGCGCATTCCGAGGTGGCTCTGGCTCTCCTATCTTGCTGTGATCGTCTGGGGTGTTATCTGGTGGTTTTTATTCTGGAATGGCAGCGACAACCATTGGTTAGACCGCGGTGCTTGGACGTCGTTGCAGCATGCTGCGAAAACGACTTTCCCTTTCGAGCAGCCCCACCCTAACGATTAGTGGCAGAAGTAATTCATGATGTGTGCGGCTAACTTATCGGGCCAAGGATAGACTTTGTGATAGAGGTTTGGTGGGGCGAAATAGCCTACCAATGTGCAGAACAAAGCGGGCATGCGTGCAATTCTGATAGCGCTAGCAACCATGATGCCACAACCTAACGTAGTGACTAGCGCAGCACCTGATAGAATTTCGCCCATTAGCGGATAATAGGCATCTTTCTTCCAGCCAGGTTTATTACCCATCCATGTCACCGCGTGAGTGATGGCTCTCACGCCGCTTACCACAGCCCCTGCAACGCCTATAAAGAAGATAGGCACTGAGAGATAAAGAGCTAAGACTATAGCAGCAACATTGGTAATCACATCGCACAGTTCGTGAAAACGCGAATGTTCACAACAGTCCTGTTGAGATGCTTCTGTCTCTTGCAGCACAGTCACAGATTTTCGAGGTGAAAGACTGGAAGTATCCATCACAATATTTTTCTCCTGACAATCCTCTATAATCAAGGGTAAATTAAACAGCAATAGATAGTTATTATGGTGTACATGTTTACCTATTCCAGCCAGCAGTTCCCTCTAAAATTTTTACCACAGAGAGGGAAATGGAAAAAATAAACACGATATTTTCCTATCCTTTCTCTGTGTTCTCTGTGCACTCTGTGGTGATAAATTCCTAAAAGTGAGTGGGTAATATTTAGCGGGAATGGCTGGTGCAAGCTTGCCTTGTCCACTTTTTCTCTCGGTTTCAGCCTCAGTGCTCCTCCTAAGCCGCTTTAGAGGTGACATTACCTAGCCCATGGTGCAGCGAGCTGAGAGGCTTAAGTGATTGAGGTGACAACAGCTTCATCAAACAGCTTCTGAACGACGTCTATGCGTAGCTCAGTGATCCTGCAAATTTCCTCGATTGTCATTCCTTTGGCAATGAGCTCTTTTGCTATTTTTAGTGCTTTTTCTTCCATGCCTACAGCGATGCCCTCGGCTTTGCCCTCGGCTTTGCCTACGGCTATGCCTTCTTCAAAACCCTTGGCTTCGTATTTTTTGAGAGTGTTAGCTTCTATCCTGAGCCATTTGAGTTGGCCTTCATAGACTTCTCTTTCCTCCTCGCCGAAGTTCATGACATCGAGCACATCTAGGGCTTTTCTTAAGACAGGGCTATCCAGACCCACGGGAAGATGATCCTTGTTCAACAAATCATGACGGGTCAAAAAAGCCACCCACATATCGAGAGAGTTTGTTACCTTCGCGACGATATCGACGAGTTCCTCACGCGCATTTTCCGAAAATTTCTTTAATTCGATAGTATGAAGCTCTAAGTCTTTGAAATACAGCAGACCTGTTTCTTTTTCCTTGATATGAAACACATTGTGGTATTTGTCGACCTGTGGAATGGAGGTAAAATTGAGAATGTGAATGCCAATGGCTTTAGAGAGAAGAGAGTAGTCTTCTGTAACCTTTAACTGCTCTGTGTAGAGCTTTCCCCAGTAGTAGAGCGCTCTTTTATCATAGTCAGCCTCATCACTGATCTGAATTTCAATATTAAACCTTTTGCCATCCTTTCCTTTAGCTTTAATATCTAGGATGGAGAGCTTGTCCTGCTTGAAGTTCTTGGGGTTATAAGGATTCAAGAGAGTTAGCTCCTTGACCTGATCCTCTTCCCCAACGATGGAATTGATGAGAGAGATCAGCAAGTCTTTATTCTCATCAACGCCAAAAATTTTTTTAAATGCAATGTCAACTCTAGGGCTGATTTTTTCCGTCATCTCTAACTCGCAATCACTGCTTATTTATAAGCCTTAATGATATCAAAGTCTTATTCTTGGTGCAAGAGTTGTACAGATGGACCTCAAGAACACTCCAAAGGTTATGTTCAATGGCACAAGCTTGTGTTGCTAGGACGGTTCCTTCTGGGATATCGGCGATAGCTGCTGTCATCTCTTCAAGATGTTCAGCTTCCTCTAGGATGATCGAGCGTACACTAACCTTAGAGCGCGCTCTTAGCAGAGCCTCTTGATACGCTGGATAGAGCACTTCTGCCCGTACTTCGATGGCGTAGGAAACCAAAGCGTAGGCTGCTCCTCGCAGGCCGGCACCGGCAAATCCCCTCTTCTTAAGGAATCGGCTGACACCTGTATTAAGCTTGTAGAGGTAATGCAACGCCGAGAAACCGCCTAGCAGCTCTGTAACTTGATAGGTTTCTAACCCTTCCGCCCATACCTTGGCGATCTGATTTTTGAGGTAGTACGCATGGCGGAATTCTTCAGCCGCTGTCTCTTATACACATCTGACGCTGCCGACGACTAGTCGAGTGTAGTTG
>CAMFKD010000056.1 GCA_945957095.1 uncultured Chlamydiae bacterium | reverse complement strand
CTTGTACATCGCTCTGGAAGGGATGACGACTACCATATAGGTAAATATAATGGCCTCGGTGGCAAAATGGAGGCACATGAAGACATCCTGAGCTGTATGCGTCGCGAAATCCACGAAGAGGCTGGTATCGAGTGTCTCGATATGCAGTTCCGTGGCTCCATCAACTGGACCGGCTTCGGCCCCAATGGTGAAGACTGGCTCGGCTTCATCTTCCTCATCCATAGCTTCAGCGGCACACCACACACACGCAATGAAGAAGGCCCTCTAGAATGGGTTGATATCGCCAAACTCCCCTCTTTACCTATGTGGGAAGGCGACAGGCAGTGGCTACCTCTTGTCTTTGATACCGATCCCCGCGCCTTTCATGGCTATATGCCCTATGCAGGCTCTAAGCCAGTCGGCTGGTCCTTTTCTCGCTTATAGATGTATGGACATAACCATGCTCGGCAAGAAATGAAACCACAACATTTATTCGTTCCAAAAAATGTGATATCTCACACTTTTTGGAACGAATAAATGACCTGCTTGTTAAGCAGCGCTGTTTTGAACGCACTGGACAGGCTCTGGCTCACTAACAGCAACTTTGCTGCCAGAGAGAGCGACAACAATGTAACTGCTGAACGAAGCGAGGCCACCAACGGTAGCGGCGCCATAGAGCACTTCATCTCCGGTTAGCCCCGTCACCCCAAAGCCAACTAACAGAAACAGCAGCCAGCCACCAAGACCACACGCCATCGACACCCAAGCCGCAGTCGCTGAGGCACGCTTCCAGTAAAGCACCATCGTCACGGGAGTAAAGATAGCGACAAACAGCATAGCACCAGAATGTACTGCAAGTTGAAAGATATTGAAACCGCAAGATGCGAGAATACAGGCAAGCAATGCCATAGCAAAGGTGCATAATCTAAGCAACTTCAGCCTGCTGCGATCCGATTTGGCCCATGTTAATGGCAGCACAACATTCAGAGTAAGAATAGAGGTACCTGCCAGCAAATAGGTATCCGCTGTGCTCATCAAAGCCAAGATGAGCCCCACAGCAAAGATGAGTAACAAAGCGGGAGAGAGGTGCTTGGTCGCCAAGTCTAAAATCAAAGTCTCTGGCGAGGTGAGATCTGGAAGCAAGCTACGACCCGCAAGGCCAATTGAAATAGGAATCAACCCTAACAACAGATAAAAAACACCCGCTGTCAATACACTCCAACGCGCTACAGACTCACTTTTCGCAGCTAAGCAACGCTGTGTGATGTCTTGCCCCATGACGGCGCCAAAGCCTGTAATGAGGATCTGTCCCAAATAGGAAGTCCAGCTAGCCGAAGGATGATTGCCCGGAAGCAGATTGGAGAACTCCTGCTGAATCAAGGAAATGGCACCTGGTGCTTGTAATGCATCGTATACATAGGGCAACAAGAGGGCCAACCCACCTAACAACACTGTCATCTGAACAAAATCGGTGAAGGAAACCGCCCAGATCCCGCCAGCCATGGTATAAACAACGATGAGGATAGAGGCTGCGATGATCGCTGTAGAGGCTTCAATACCTCCAAATAGGTGTAATAGATAACCCAAAGCCACCATCTGAGCTGCCAACGTCCCAATATAGAATGGCATCATCAATACCGATGCGCATACTTCCATCTTCTTGCCATAAGCACGCCCTAAGACATCTGCCACAGTAAAGAGGTTCATACGGCGGAAACGAGCGGCGAAGAAAAGGCCACAGATAATGAAGCCTAATGTTGCTCCAAAAGGGTCTGCCAATACCGCGTGCACACCATCAGAATAGACCAACCCAGAGACGCCCATACAGAAACCGGCGCCATACCACGTCGCTACTATCGTCGGTACTGCCAGAAGATAGGGCAAACGTCTCCCCCCGACAAGGTAATCCTCAACCGTCCGTACTTTGCGATTCGCAAAGAATCCCAGAATCAGAATGACCAGGATATAAGCTCCTAATACCAATAGGTAGAGGGAGCTAGACGGTTGATCAACCATCGGCACCTATCTAGTAAATTGTTAAACGGTAAAATTATACCATGTTTTGAAAATAAAAATAAAGAAAAAATCCGATCATCTGTGATGATCTGTGTCTTTCTCTTTGTCAGTCTTCTTATTGTTACTGCCACCCCATAACCTAATGGCCTTTTCACCCGACTCTTTAAACTTGGTCAGCAACTGACGAGCCCATTGATACTCTTTGGCGAGAAGATAGAGACCGATGGGAATGACCACCAAAGCAGGACCAGGTAACACCAATAATGCCAATCCGACGAGCAACACAGTAAAGCCGGTTACGACAAAAATTAACCTCTTGGCTTGGCGAAGAGTAACATTCCCCAACTCAACCGCAGTATCAGCCAACGGACCAATCGCCTTTTCTACAGGTGGTTGTGCTAAGAGGGTGGGTAGAATACCGATGACTAAGATAACGAGAATGACTGCCAATGATGCGTAGGTAGGGATAGGGTATAAATGAGCTAACAACATCTTAATCCCTACAAAAGCAAGTACAAAGACTAAACTAACTTTGAGATAGCTAAAGCGATTGATCAATGCCGCTAGCGCAAAATACAAAGCCCGGAGTCCCAATACAGCAAAGATATTGGAGGTAAAGACTATGAAAGGATCTTGCGTGATGGCAAAGATAGCGGGGATCGAATCGACAGCGAAGAGAACATCTGTCGCCTCTACTTGTAATAACACCAAAAACAACGGAGTAATCGCAACCCGCCCATTTAATCGAGTGAAAAAGTGATCACCGACAAGTTCCTTACTCATAGGCACAAACCGCCGTACTAAACGCACTAACCGGCTTGTTTCCGGATCGAATGTCTCTTCACGCGTGATAAACATCTGAATAGCGGTGTACACCAGAAAGGCGCCAAAGACATAGTTCATCCAACTAAAGCGAGAGAGCAAGACAGCGCCAGCGCCAATCATTACCCCGCGCAAGACAAGAGCACCAAGCACGCCCCACAAGAGAACACGATGTTGGTATTGCACAGGGATGCGGTAGTACTCAAAGATGAGCGCGATCACGAAGATGTTATCGAGGCTAAGGCTCTTCTCCACCACATAGCCCGTGAAAAACAAAAGCGCCGCCTGATAGCCGTTGGCTTCGCTACCGGCATGCAGTCCCAAACCAAACCAATGGCCATCATAAGCGAAATAGATGAAGAGATTGAAAAGAAGAGCCAAACCGATCCAAAAAAGGCTCCACATCAATGCTTGGACTGTCGTCAAAACCTGCGGCTTACGATGAAGAACCCCTAAGTCCAAAGCCACCAAACAGAGGATAAGAGCACAAAATATGGCCCACACCCAAACTTCTGCCATCTGAATCTCCAATCGAATGGGAAGCAAACAATAAATAAATATAGACTAGCTATAGTCTATCGAATAGAAAAAGACTATGGAAACGTTTGAACTCACACGCTTCTGCTTTCTGCGTGCTTTGGCCTTTATTTACTGCATTGCATTTGCCGTCACCCTCAACCAATGGCGTGCTCTGTGCGGTTCACGTGGACTGTTACCCGTCCCGCTATTCCTTCAACAAGTGTCTTGGCGCAGCTCCCCTTCCCTCTTTTTTATGTATTACTCTGACCGCTTTGCCATGTCGCTGGCCTGGCTTGGGCTAGGACTAGCCTTAGTAGCCCTCAGCGGTGTAGCTGACACAGCTGGCTTCACAATCAATATCACCCTTTGGTTTACGCTATGGCTGCTCTACCTCTCTTTTGTCAATGTCGGCCAAACCTTCTACGGCTTTGGCTGGGAAACCCTACTATTGGAAACAGGCTTCCTCGCCATCTTCTTTAGCCCCTCCCACATCGCCGCTCCCGAAGCATTTGTCTGGCTTCTACGCTGGCTACTCTTCCGTCTTATGTTTGGCGCTGGGCTCATCAAGATACGAGCTGACCGGTGTTGGTGGGACCTCACCTGCCTCCATTACCACTACCAAACCCAGCCAATGCCCAACCCTCTCAGCCGGACTTTCCACCATCTACCTAAGCGCTTTCATCAGTTTTGCGTTCTCTATACCCACTTCGTCGAACTAGTGGTGCCTTGGTTTTACTTTGCCCCACAACCTCTCTGCGCTATCGCTGGGGTTCTCACCATCTACTTTCAGCTAATGCTCATTTTCAGTGGTAACCTGTCCTGGTTGAACTACATCACCCTCGTCCTATGCATCCCTTGCTTCAACGATGCCATGCTTACCTCTATCATCCCCTGGAGTACTCCACAGCTGGAAGCAACGCCATGGCCTTGGACTCTCATACAGATCGCTTTTGTCATTGCGATCTGCCTCCTAAGCATTCGCCCCACCATCAATTTGTTAAAACCTTATCAACTAATGAATGCGAGTTTTGATGTCTTGCACCTCGTCAACACCTATGGGGCTTTTGGCAGCGTCACCAAGCGGCGTTTTGAAATTATCATCGAAGGAACAGCCGATGACACACCAGACAACCGCGCTAAGTGGCATGAGTATCACTTCAAGGGAAAACCAGGTGATATTGCAAAATGCCCTCCACTCATAGCCCCCTATCACCTACGTCTCGACTGGCTTATGTGGTTCGCAGCCATGGGACCAGCCTTTCAATATCCGTGGTTTAGACATCTCATCGCCAAGTTGCTGCAAGGCGATAAAGCTGTCTTAAAGCTGCTAGCCAACAACCCTTTCCCAAATACCCCTCCACGCTACATCCGCGCCCAACTATACGAATATGAATTCACAGCACGCGGTGACGCTAGTAAAGATTGGTGGCAGAGGCGCTGCATCGGTCCTTACTTTGAAGCACATAGCCTCAACGATCCCACCATCATTCTGTCACTACGTTCTCGAAAATAAGCATGTATAAATAAAAAAAACCCGCACCGGCTATGCCGATGCGGGGTATGCGAAATCACTCTGACAAGAGTTCTAGTACCGAGGAGAACGGGATTCTCCGCCAAACGAACGGCCACGGCCGCCTTCGCGGTTACCGCCGTATCCACCACCGCCGCCTTCACGGCCATATCCTCCACCTTCACGAGGAGGTCTCTTGACTTGCGGACGAGCTTCATCAACCGTCACAACACGGCCATCTATCTCTTTGCTGTTCAGACCTTGGATCGCCTCAGCGCCGCCACTGTTCATCTCAACAAATGCAAAACCTTTGGAACGTCCTGTTGTCGGATCAGTGATGATCTTGACGCTCGCCACCTCACCAAACTCGCCAAAAATCTTCTCCAGGTCAGCTTCGCTGCACTGATACGAAAGGTTGCCTACATAAATCTTCATGTTCTTTTCCATCTATCCTTTATGTGTAAGTGGGTCACAGAGCCTTGGCCAGCATTTGCGGAAGGGGTGTGGAGCACACTTCATCGGGGTTAGTCCTACCGCCATTATCTTTCATGTTGAGGAATTTCTGCAACTTCTTTCGGTAGTGGGTGAAATAGACTCAATGGACCTAATAGACGAAATGGACGTAATCGACCTAATGAGGGCTTGTTGCATAATTCACCACTGAGCCACAGAGACCATTGAGGAGGAATGAGAAGAATTGAAAGGTCTCAATCTAATCTTCTAACACCCCCTTTCTATCTCAATCCTTCTTTCTCTATAGATCTCTCCGATCTCTGTGGTGAGCAAATAGATTACGCCACAAAGCCCCTAATGAGGTGTTTCGTCTATCAGGTTCATTATTTACAATTCATTAAGATCACGTTATAAACACGCTCAGAATATATTAAAAACAAATAAATATTGCAATTTATATTAAAATAACATAGAATTTGTCACTTGAACGCATAATAATTCAAACCATAATTAATAAGGAGAATGTCATGGAAAAACTTCAAGCCAAGTGTCAAGAACTCGTTGCCTATGTCAACGACAAAGTCAATGTAGGACTAGAGCACATCAGAAGCGCAGATCGGAAACAGGTCAATGCTATCATTAACAAAGTCCAATACACCATCACACCCTACGTGAAAGAGGCTCTCGAACTCATCGCCAAATTGCCACCTGAAATGCTCAAAACCATTCAAAAGACTATCACCTACGGCTTTGTCGCAAGCTGCGCCTTCATTTGCGTCGTCGCCGCTCCACTTACCTTCACAACAGCTTTTCTAGCATCGGCATTATTCCCCCAGCACTTAAAGACGTTTAACGACTTCCTCGCACAGCAATGGGATCGCTTGGACAATCCTGCTGATCCTACCGACCACACACGCAAGATCTTCGCCGGTGGCTGCCTAGCCGCTATCGCCTTGCCGACAATCGCCGCCGCATGGATGGGACAAAGCCTTCCTCAGTGGCTCCTGGGATCAAATGCTAACAAAGCCCTCACAACGGAAGATGCTACCTTCGAAGAAGAGTCCACCGATCCTGAAGCTCTAGCTAGCGCTCAAGAGCAGGACAAATGCGAAGAAGAAGCGAAGGACCACGTAACAACCGATGCGTCAATTGAGACGTTCCTCTTCCCAGAGAATGAAAAAGAAGGGGTATAGTCATGACAGAATTTCAGGTTGTAATACAAGAGAGGATGTTTCCTCCTCTCAAGATCGACAGGACACATGGTGTAGATGGGCTTGATAATGGCTGGAGATTTACTCTAGATGGCTCATTGGCACAGACAGTCAAGTTGGCATTTATGTTCCTCGGAACATTGTGCCTTGCCTCTTGGTCGCCCCTCGTTTTTGGAGCAGCCGTGTTAGGCGGTTGCTACTTTGGTGACAAACTGAGTCTGTTGGATGGAGAAGCTTATAGATTCTGGAGCGTCAAGGTGGAAACCGCTGACGGAAAGGAAAACCACATGCGGAAGGTCGCACTAGGCGCCAGCTTGGCTTGTGCTGCAGCCCTCTTCCCGGTGTTGGGAGCTCTTTGTGTCGGCCAATATGTAGGCCGACGCTTGCATCCCTACCTCGGCGTTCACCTTGCAATAGGAGTCGCCCTGGTATCTCGTCTATTCAGCTCGACGGCGTCGGCTGGCCAAGTGATGCCCGAAAAGAAGCCAGAAACTTTCGAAGTGACACCTATTTCTGTCTCTAGTCAACCTCTAAACGCAGAAGCGAAAACATCCTAATCTACCAGGAGAGCGCGAGCAAGCTCGCGCTCTCTTCCTTTATACGATCTTAACTCGCATTAGTTACTATTTTGTGATATTGGAAAAGATGAGTAGAAATTATACCTAAATATTGGTATAGTGAATTAATTTGCCTCTCTCACGGGAGGAAAAGTCGTCTAAGGGATGCTTAGGGAGGTTAATCATGTTAGGAGTTCACTTTCTTGAAAGAGCTGAAGGCTCTGGCGGGTTAGGAATTTCCTTCGAACGTTTGGATGACGACCCAGAAGGAGATTTCTGCGTTGTTGTCGACCCCTCTGTTGCCGCAGCTGCCAAGATAGCCTTTGGTTTTCTTGCTGTAGCCTACGCCCTCCACAACCCTATTACTCCTCTTGTCTTTGGCGTCTCCCTAGCCATAGGCTATTTCCTACGCCACTCTTTCCAATGGATTATAGACGAGATTGTCGCAATTTGGCGCGCTCCAACACACTACCACGACAATGAAGAGCCGTGCCGTGACCGCCAAGTGATGTTAGGGCTTGCATCGTTAGCTGTCACCGCAATAGCCCCCTTTATCACAGCGGCGTATGCCGGGCTCTACATGGGAACCTTGGCAAATGAGTTTGTCAGCCACGATGAAAGTGCTTGCGATGCTTTAAATGAAGATCTAGAAATAGCGGATAGTGATAGAGATATCTTCTGTACATCGCATGAAAACGGTAGTCTCAACCTAATTGGCGATCCAGCTACTCTAAAAACTGATTCCCAGTGACCTTGTCGCTAAATTCTTGATCGCAGATCCCTCATTCATCCCATCCTTTTTCGTGATGATGAGCATGTTGGCGTCATGTGTCAACACGCCTAGCATAATCGCAGTTTGGAGGTGGTCAAGAGATATGGTGTACTTTAACTCTTTGGAGAAGGGATTTTTCTCGTAAGGATCCATCAGGGTTAGCATTTGCGTTTGGCGGTCATACTGTTGAATGAGCACAAAGTGCCCTTCTGGGTATCCTTTCACGTCATCAACGACCTGCTGATTGGTCTCTTCAATGACATACTCCCTGCTAGCCATATAGAGATAGGTAGAGCTAAGACCAGTGAGGATCGGGATACCCTGTCTCAGGTACTTGGTCAGCAATTTGTTGCTCAAATCCTCCATGGCAAGCCTACCCCCTAGGGAGAGGAACTCAATGTAGTGCTTACAAGCAAAACGCAACTTTTGCGAAGCCTTAGCTTCCATTTGAAGACGCAGCTTATCTTGCAGTTGTTCTTTGCTAAGCGGTGGTTTTTTGAACCAGGCGGGGTCAAAAACACTTAGATTATAGGTGTAGATCTTGGCTTCATAACCGCGCTTTAGTGCGTGGATGCCCAATACAACAGCCAGCGTTCCGCCATACTTGACGCTGGTGATTTCCTTGATAATAGTCTCGACGTCGATATTGTCGTCGTAATAACGGTATAGAGCCTCTAAGCAGGTAGGACCACAGGAAGTATCTGTAGGTTGCTTGCGCATAGTTAACTTGTCGGCTCTCATTCTACCACCCCCTTTTTCAGCAACTGTGAGAGGGTTTCACGCAAGACACTTTTGATCTCTTGCCACTGTTTCTTGTTATCGCGTAATCCCTGATTAACCTCTAATTCGAGACCCATATAATGATCGCCAGGAAAAATTTTGCGTAAGGCTGTGACAAAACCATCGGAGATCCCTTTGTAGGGATAGTTCATGCGCACGCGATACTCTTCATCTAATCGATCTTTCAGAAGCCCTTGCCAACTAGCTGCAAAACGCCTCTCGCAAGCGCGGCTAGGATCATAGAGGAGGCCTATCTCCGCCTCTCGCTCCACATTATCCAAAACAGGTGTGAAGGAATGGACAGAGATATGCCAAACACATGCTCCTGCGTTATAGAGATTACCAATAGCAAGTTCAACACGATCCCGATAGGGAACATAAACGGTATCTATCAGCAACTGTCGATCCCGCTGAGAAAGCTTACGACAATAGTCAGAAAAGAGCTTACGGTGGCTTAACGAGCGATTGAGTTCTATCAGTAAGCGCGATAGCTGGTGAACAAAAATAGCCTTAGCCCCTACTTTTTTGAGCTCTTCTAAGACTTCGAGGGCTCCGGGATCCCAACCGCGATGCCCCTCAAGGACTGCATGAGGAATGGAGATCTTCTCTAACCATTCTCTGGGAATCTCATTACCAGCATGCTCACAAGTCAACACTAATTCCGGTACCATCATGATGAGAAGGGCTCTCCATTAGCCAAACACTTACAAAGATGGTCATAGACCTCGTGGATCAGTGGTTTTGTGGGGCGGTTACCGAGAGCTTTTGTAATACGGGTAGATAACGTGCCTTCCTGTAGAATAAGCTGTATAGCAGAAGCAAAGGGAGGAGGCAGTCTCAGGTCATGAGAAACGAGATGCTGCCACAATTCTTTTGCTGTGCAAACCTTGTTGCCACGCCACCCAAAAAGACGCAGGTAGTCACTATCTTCGATACGCGCCTCCTCAGCTGAGCGTATCCCTTCATCCAGAATTCCCCTCAGCCTTTCTGGACTAAACATATGGTAGTCCTCCAGCGCTGCCCATCGCTCCTCTGTCAACAGCCGAATCAAATGAGTCAGCAGAAATACGATGGCGATATCTATCACAGGCGATTCCTGAACGTCGATAAGGCGTATCTCAATGGCATTGCGTTCGAAGCGTGCGATCGCGCCGCGGGAGTTGACCCACTCATACCGTAGAATGCCCTCAGGATCGTAAGGAGCGAGGTCGTGGTAGATGCGGTTAAGAATGATATCATGATAATCTTGCACGGAACGACATACCTCGGGGATGACATGGGCCGTCACGGAGAAGATCTTCTTTTGGTTATTTTTGTACGTATCCAGGCGGGTATCTTTAAAGCCTGTTAGCCGCCCGTCAGCCAACGGAGAGCTTGCCGCAAGAGTTGGGATCAACGGCAAAACCAATCTTATCGCTGCGTGAAGCCGCACAAACTCTTCTTCACTAGCGAAAGGCAGGTTGATATGCGTGCTTTGCAGGTTAGCCCAACCATGGCCGCGGCAATCAAAGATCTTATGAAGAGTATCGTAGATCTCCGAACAGCCATGCGGCCAGAGACGCATCTCCTTCAAAGGGTCCATCCAAGGATGCATCGCCGTTGGCATAAGCTTTGCCTTAAACGGCTTCAAGCCTGCATTAACAGCATTAATTTCACTTTGAAAGAGTGTCGCTAAGGACGTTAGATCTGCGGCAGGCTCACTCGTTTTGAACTCGACGATATGGGCTGCTAGCTCGTTATCAAGGCTGATAGGACCATGCGTGATAGTAGAAACATACTCCCCTTCAAAAGCGTGGAACAGCTTGTCAGTGATCGGTAACACCTCAAGCGATGTCTCGTCAACCACCATATACTCTAGCTCGACACCAAAGGCCTGAAAGAGTGAAAGAGTCGGTCGTGTCACACTATCTTCCTTGATTTGAGGCATGGAACACCTTCTTCTTCTTCTCGTCGATTCGGTTACTAATAGAGGTAACGATCTCCAGGTACACTTGGTCGCCGAGATAACTATCTTCAACACCGGCATCGATGCTAGGGTTATCGTTAACCTCAATAATGTAAAACTTGCCGTTCACTTCTTTGATATCAACACCGTACAACCCCTTGCCGATGAGGTTACAAGCTTTAACAGCAATTGACAGCGCCTTCTTTGGCACCTCTTCAATGGGCAAGGTGTCAGCATCACCAGCAGCCATCTTTCCCGACTTCTTCTTCTTGTAAATCTGCCAATGGTCTTTCACCATGTAGTACTTGCAAGCGTACAACGGCTTGCCATCCAAAACGCCAATACGCCAGTCAAAACCAGAAGGCAAAAATTCTTGAACCAGGATGAGGTCTGACTTCTCTAAATACTTACTCGCTTTCTCAACGAAACTGGCGGGATCGTCGGCCTTGCAGACGCCTTGCGAGAAAGAACCATCGGGTTGCTTGATGACCACCGGATAGAAAATACGCTCCGATATCAGTGGCACCTCATCTTTATCCACAACAAAGGAGTAAGGAATCGGTATCTTGTGCTTTTCCAACAACGCATATAAAAAAATCTTGTTGCAACATCGCAAAATCGATAGAGGATCATCAATGACAACCAATCCGTTAGCAACAGCACGCCTAGCAAAACGATACGTGTGGTGGTTGACTTGAGTTGTCTCACGAATAAATAACGCATCGAACTCCGCCACCCGACCAAAATCACTCTTGGTGATAAACTCAGTGGACAAACCAATCGATTCCGCAGCACGAGCAAAGCGCTGTAAAGCTCTCTTATTGCTCGGTGGGTTCTCTTCCTCAGAGTTTACTAAAATCGCCAAGTCGTAACGCGTCGCCTTTTTTCTAGTGCCAGCCAAACTTTTTCTCGCTATGAGATAAGCCTCAGCCTGCTCCTTAGCAAATTCCAAATGGTAATCAGGGATCTGCGATAACGACAAAGGACCACAACTCGCTAACATCCATTTGTCACGTACTCGTGTAAAACGGGCCTGCAAGAAAGGAGCCGGAAACTGCTTAAAGAGATCGCCAGCTAACCTGTCGTACTGTCTCTTATACACA
>CAMFKD010000055.1 GCA_945957095.1 uncultured Chlamydiae bacterium | reverse complement strand
AGACAGAACAACCTGTTACCGCTGTAGATGTCTGGTGAATGGCTTTTCCAGTGCACTTCAAGGGCATTGAGTTCTGCATATGCTTCATCGCACTTTAAGCGAATGTGATCATCCTGAACAACATCCTGGACATAGTAAGTCTCCCAACGCTTGATGCTTGCTTCACCAACTTTCAGATAATTAGCGAAGACCGACTGTGACATACTAAGAGACGTGCGAAATTTCACAATCTCCTCCGAAGTCAAAAGATTGTGCATGCTACGATACTTGTCAGCAGCGGCTCGTCGAAGCACATTCATTTGCTCTCCATCCATTAAAGGAGCATGACAGCTGGTGCAGACAAAGGCAGGGACAATGACCTCAATCTCCTCCCCTTTTATGTCGGGATTAAACCGCACGTTCTTCGATTCAAACTCGCTTGAATCACAATGTGGACATCTCATTTCACTTCACCCCTTTGTTCCACTACACGTGACTCGTGAAGTGAAACGTAATAAAACCGTCCATCTTTGAGAACAAACTTCAGGTACATCGCTCGTTCTAATCTAGGACTCCACCAACTAAAGGCAAGCAATTCAAGACCTACTATTGCCTTTTCATAGGACTTCTGAGGAGGCCGAGTTCCGCTATAATCCTTAGGCGAAATTTCATCGAGCAACTCTTGTAACAAACACCAGATGTCATTCGCATTCCCGATATCTAAATTATTCAACTCGCCTACAGCCTTCGAAGGATTTGCAAATAGGCCACAGCGACCTTTCAGAGCCTCTTTAGCTCCTTTAATTCGCGCTAGCAGCTCGCGGTCTGTAGGACGTCTATCGTACATCTTACCTCTGTCCAGTCTCTTATTGTAGCATCAAATGATGCTAAAATCAAACAAAAGTTAAAACATTACCATCATATGGTACATGTTCACCTCCCGACGAAGACATCACCTCGTTGGGGCATAGGCTTCAACCTAATTTACCTAAAATTTTGATTGTAAATGGATTATTAAACAGCGACAGCGGTGTTAAGGAGATAGCCTCGGGTGCAGCAAGCCATGGGGCGAGGCAAACCCGAGGCTATGTTTTTGACACCGCTGCCGCGGTTTAATGTTTAAATAAATTAGGTTAAAGCCTATGCCCCTTTGGGGTAACGACCTATTATTTGCATATTCCAGGGGTTCGATACTTCGCAGAGAGGATACAATTTACCTCGCTTGTCGATAATCTCACTGGCTCAGTAGTGAATTATACAACAACACCTTTATGTCTACTAATATATACATAAGAATATACAGGATTCTATGATCAAGATGAGAAAGTCCCCCCTTACATCCTTCTATCCAATGCCAATCATTGCCGTATCGTATGTCCGGTAACAAAAAACCGTAAAGCGATGGTGCAACAGGTATTTGTTATCGACCCCAAAATCGAAGAGCTTGACGATCCCTATCGCGTCTTCACAGACTGCTCTCCTGCTATCACCGAAGCTATTCTAAAACAATATGGCCACTGGTGCCATACTACAGCAGAATCGTAGCTATTTCCATCGCGCCGATTTTCCCCAGCCTCGCAGCGAGTCGGCGCAGGATGGTTCAAAGATTTTTTGGCTCAGCGCAAACTTCTGCAATTACCTCATTATAGACCAAGACTCAAGGTGTTCGTGAAAAATTGTTTCAGCGTCTCTTTTTGCTCTTCAGGTGTCTTAGTTGCAATTTCTGCCAATGTTGCTTCCCAATTTCTTTTCAGCTCCTCGTTCACATCTTCCCGCAATCTAATGGTACGCTCGACCATCGCGCCTTCAGAACCTGGTTGTAATCTATTGGACACATGAAACTGAGTAGCCTTAGCACTTTCACCCCACCACCTAAATATTCCTGCATGATCTGTCGCTTTTGTGCTACCAAGACGATTTCTTAACACCTTGTCGTATAAAGAACTGAGAGACAGTAATACTGCTCCAGATATCACGTCAACCTTGACAAGCTCGTGATTTAATCGCTGTTGTTCGAGCTCATTCCATTTGTGATCATCGAGCCAATTTGGTTTGGGCATCGGAAGATTCTCGGAAAGAAGGTCTAACAAAGTGTTAGTAAAGTTCTGCCTTTGCAACAAAGGGAGGTTTTTCGAAATGGATAAGGACCATAATCTACTAGTAGTTAGACTGGCGGATGATCCAATGGAAGAGCTAGACTCGCAATTACTTGAAGAGGGGCCTGTTGTTCTATCCCTAGCATCTTCATCCCTGTTACTACTGATGTAACGAGAAAGAAACTGCTGAGATCTAGGCTTTAGACAATCAAAAAAATTAATTAGCGGACTATTTAAATCATCAACAGATTCATTTCTAATATATCTAATCAAATCTAGACTCAACCCAACCTTAATCGAATATCGTATCTCATCGCCTGTTATATTAGTGAAAAATTTCAAACCATACTTGCGAAGAGCCCCCTGCAACCAATCACTTATCTTCTCCAATGAGCCAGAACTTTTTCGCCCCCCCCCCACCTCATGGCTGGCAATCTGAGCATATGCTCTTGGCAGAGATATTTTTATAAGATGATGTTCACCAGGAGAATCTTTATTAATATGTGTTAAAAACAAGCTTACAAGAGTCTTCTCTCCTTGTCTGGTTAGAAGATCAGCCCACTCAGACTCGGTGATGTATGTTGGCTTTTCAGAAGGCAATTCCCCCTTCAGTAAATATGAAAAGAATTTTTTCCATGGAGTAGGACTACACATTTCTGCAGACGCCCTTATAGGAGCAAGTGATCGCGGCATTAGTGGGGACGAGGAAGATGAGGAACTGCTCATGGAAGACGAAGCAGACGTCGATTGGACACTACTTTCAGCGACTTGACGATCGGTGATGTCGTCACATTCATCCAGCAAAGAGCCAAACTGTGTTAAAATACCATCAGCATCGTCTGAATCACTATCTGTAGATGACCAATCACCACCCGAGGTAATTGATGCCAAGCACAATGGATTAATAGCTCTCTTTTCTGAAACGCTTGATGAGAGGGGGGATGGGGAAACCCGAGGGGAAGAAAAGGAGTTGTGTTCAGAAAAGACAGTAGATACTCTTTCGGAGATACTACTTACGTCTCTTCCACCAGGAGAAGCAGATAATTTGTCGTCTTGACTGTAACTGCTGTCGCTATCAGAGGAAGTCGATTCTGTCGGAAAGTCGTTAGAATCGTCAGAATCATCACTACTTGAAGGTAGCCAAAGTTTTATTCCTTCACTATTAGATAATGGAAACATTTAAACACCTAATTAAATCAAATAAGATAATGAGTGATAATGCCAAATGCAGACATTTATGTCTACTATTATATTATATAGACGTACACATTCACTCTACGAAATCTTTTACAGACTAAGCCAGGTAATTGTATCCTCTCTGCGAAGCAGCACCCCTGGAATATGCAAATACTAGGTTGTCGCCCCATTCCTTAAGTTGACAGCATTCGGTAAACATGCAGGCTTTGTTGCGTAATCTATTTGTTCACCACATATCAGTGAGATCTATGAGAAGGATTGAGATAGAGAGAAGGTGTTAGAAGATTGGATTGAGACCTTTCAATTCTTCTCATTAATCTCATTCCTCCTCACTGGTCTCTGTGGCTCAGTGGTGAATTATGCAACAAGCACGAACATGCACGCCATACCACAATAAAATCGTAATCGACTTTACTAATCCAATAATTTAATTACACAAAAATTCAAATTTAATTTACTTTTGTATTATAATTACTAATACATATTATGAAGGTAAATTATGGCGCAACCACTACCGGAAGAAGGGCGAGAATATCTGCTGCCAAGTCCCTCTTATCAGAGCCAAGCCTCTTCATCCTCAGCTAAATCTGATCATGATGACGAACAACTACCTAGCGCCTTAACCGCCATAAAAGCAGCTAGCCCAACTGACAAAGAAAACCTCTCTCAAGTCACGATCACACCTCTCTCTCCTCAAAGATCGTTGCCTTTTCCTACACCCTCACAACCATCGCCATTTGTTGAGACAGCCGCTACGCTCCTTTATCAAGCGAAAGAAGACAAGGTCGCTAATTTGGTCATTGAGCATATCAGAACAGGACACCTGGGTCGGGGCGGCCCCGAACTCCCTACTGAATCGGTGATAGAAGCCCTAGATCAAGTGAAAGGCACTACGTGGTATGGTGTTGAACCACTACTGGCTGCGCTGCATGAGGGCAATCTCCCCTGGATACAGAGGCTACTTCCCCTAGCCACCCAATCTCCCCTCAATAACGACACCTTTGTGCAGATCTATCAAATGGCGATGCGGAGCATCAACCCAGACTGTCTGTCTCTTCTGCTAGAGAGCAGCTTTCCTACCCATAGACAACTAGGACATGCTGCTTCTTCGAGAGAACAATCCTTCAGTGCTTTAGATATCGCCCTAAACAATAGCAACGAAGTGGCAGTACGCACGATCTTAACTCATCCTAAAAGTGTTGCCTCATTCTCGACAGATGAACTCAAACAGACTTATCAGCGGGCTATCCATAACGGTGACCTCGATTGCGCCGCTGTTCTATCAGAAGTATTGCAGTATCCAACACAAAGTGTCGCTTTAGATATGTTGACAGGAGTCCCCGGCAGCGAACTCAGCACAGACCTAGATGTCGAACAAATCAAGGCTCGTGTTTGCCAGATCGGTTACTTCAGCTCGCAAACGCGCTTTCAACAATGGCTTGGTTCATTAGCTGAACTCATCGCCGATAAACCCGCCTACGAAGAACTATGGACTGTTATCACTGCTGAAGCTGGCGATCTCCATAACTGGCTGCCCTATGTCGCTCGCTATGTCCGCGAAGAAGATATCGTCGAAATGGGCCAGTATTACCAACGACTGCAAACAGACTCCACAACGAGAAGCGAATTCGTCATAAAACAAAAAGCCCATGCCGAATTGATGCGCCTTGCTGTCACAGAACAGGCACAAACGCCCTACTCCACCTTACGAGATAGCCAACTGCATTACGCTACCAGGCGAGCTGCCCAGATGAAGGACAGATCATCACGCATGATGTTTGCTAGAGAACGGTCTCGTCAACGCACACAAGCCAGCACGGCGATCTGCGAGACATCTCCCCCTACCGAAGAACTGTTTCCAGAACCATGGACATTCCAAGGTTCACGTTATCTCTCCGACTTCGCGATCCTACATCATATGATGCACACAGAAGGAAAGCCTGCTGTAGTAGGACTCTCAGAGCAACCTGGAAAGAGATACACTCTCTACTACGCTTCTGAAGTCTTTCCCGGTGAAATCTATCCTTTGACACAAGTTACCAGCACCAACAGATGGGAATGGCACCACACCGACCCGAATATCATTACAAGGTTTTGGGGTGATGCGGAAAAAGTTACCGACGAGCTGATGCGTATACCAATAGATCCAGCTGATCCTGGTTCGAGGGAAGCCTTCAAGCAGCTTTGGCTTAAAGCGTATTGGCTGAGTAGCAACTTCTGCCTCTTCGCACGCGGTTCAGCACAGTACACGCAAAATAGCCTCATCGAGATATGCCAACGAAAGGGAATGCCAGCACCCATCTCGCGCAAAGAATACCCAATGCTCAATACGGTAGCGATCTCACTGCCTTTGGAAGACTTTCTAGCTAGAGCTGACGAATTTCTAGAACCTTGGACCTAAACAAACTGAAAAAGTGAAAGCTCGAGCACTTCTGAGCAACGCAATGGGATTAATTGAAACACAAAGAATCAAAGACACAAAGGGGAGAAGGCTCCGATCTCTTGCATATTTTTCAGTTTTGTAAAGACTAAAAGATGCGCAAGAAATCCGTACTTCCCCTTCGTGTCTTCGTGTCTTTGTGTTTCAATTATCCTATTCGCCCCAGAAGCTATACGTTATGACGTTACTTGCCGACCATGTTGGCGGGGACGACGACTTGATCGAAGCGATCGGCGGTGAGGTAGCCGAGCTGTAGAGCCGCCTCGCGCAAGGTGAGGCCTTCTTTATGCGCCTTCTTGGCGATCTGAGCTGCCTTGTCATAGCCAATCTCACTGTTGAGAGCTGTGACAAGCATCAGAGAGCGCTCGAGGTGCTGCTGGATGACCTCTAGCCTTGGCTGCAACCCCACAACACAACGCTCAACAAAGCTATTCATCGCATCAGAGAGAATACGCACCGACGTCAAGAGGTTGTAGATCATGAGCGGTTTGTAGACATTGAGTTCAAAGTTACCCTGCGAACCGGCAAAGGCTATGGCGTTGTCATAGCCCATGACCTGGATACAGACCATCGTCAAGGCTTCACACTGTGTCGGATTGACCTTGCCAGGCATGATAGAAGAGCCTGGCTCATTCGGCGGCAACTCGAGCTCGCCAATACCACTGCGAGGACCAGAACCCATCCAGCGAATGTCATTGGCGATCTTCATCAAGCTGCAAGCGATAGTTCTAAGGGCTCCGCTAGTCTCCACCATGGCATCGTTGCCAGCCAACGCCTCAAACTTGTTAGGAGCGGTCACAAAAGGAAAACCTGTCATCTCGCTGATGAGTTCGGCCATTCTCTCAGGATATCCTTTGGGGCAGTTGATGCCTGTCCCTACCGCTGTGCCTCCTAAAGCTAGCTCAGACAGATGCGGAAGTGTGTTTTGCAACGCAGTAATCCCATGATCAATTTGGCTCACATAGCCGGAGAACTCCTGTCCGAGCGTCAATGGTGTCGCATCCATCAGATGCGTACGGCCAATCTTGACGATATCACGGAACGCTTGTGCTTTGGCCTCGAGGGCATCCCTAAGGTTAGTTAAAGCTGGCAGCAGCCGTTGATGGATGGCAAGCGTCGCCGCTATCGACATCGCCGAAGGAAACACATCGTTCGACGATTGCGATTTGTTGACGTCATCATTGGGATGCACGGGCACTTTAGAGCCAATGACGCCACCCATGATCTCGATAGCGCGGTTGCTGACCACCTCATTGACGTTCATGTTGCTCTGCGTACCTGAACCCGTCTGAAATACGACCAAAGGAAAGTGATCATCAAGCTTGCCAGCAATGACTTCGTCGCAAGCCTGAACGATGGCGCGTTCCTTCTCCACCGACAGCAAACCTAGCTCGCGGTTGACGCGCGCCGCTGCCTTCTTGATCAAGGTTAACGCCCTAACGACTCCCATCGGCATCTTATGATCGCCAATGGGAAAATTAAGACGGGAGCGCTCGGTCTGCGCTCCATAATACCTGTCAGAAGGCACCGACACTTCGCCAATGCCGTCGCTTTCTCGACGTGTTCCCATGCTGATCCTACATCAGCATCAATGAAAAGACGAAGGCGAACAGAGCGAAAGATTCGATAATCCCCGCAGCAGCAAAGCACTTACCATAGATCGCAGGTTGCTTAGCCGAAGCCTGGATACCGGAAGCACACACCATGCCTTGGAAGATGGAGGAGCCCAGCATCGCCAAGCCGCTGAAGAAGCCCATGACAACTCCTGAGATCGGCGACAGCGTCCCAGCATTGATCGCCTTAGCCATCAGCAGCATCAAGATGAAGCCGTAGATAATCTGAGACGAAGGCATAGCAGCCATTCCGATGAACTTACCGTGCCCCTCTTCGACCCTAGCCATCACAGCATGTGATGCCTGGCCTGCAATAGCACAGCCGATACAGCAACCGAAGGCTGGAATAGCCATCACCAGGATCGGCCCTACCATGTTGAAATTTAAATCCATGATGCAATTTCTCCTTTAATCCTGCTTTGCCGCAGAAGTTACTTCTAAAAAGTGCAACGGCTGGAACGGCTTACCCCCTCCGACAAAGGAGTAGTGATACCATTCCAGGAAATTAAGACGCAAACCGTGGATGATGCCGCCAGCGATCGCCAAGACCATATTGACGGCGTGGCCCGCTACCATCAAGACAAGCCCGAGAACGAAGGGTAGCCCAGCGGCCATCTCATTGAGTGTCGAGGCTACCATCGCCCCCGCTAGCCCTAAAGCGTATAGACGCAAGTAAGACATGACGTCGGCAAACACCTGTATCGTCGCCATTATCTCCGTCAGACCTAGCAGCTTATGCTGGAAGATCGCCAAGATGACCGCAACAGAAAAACCAATGGCCAACAAGTACTTACCCGCTTCCGTAGCCTTTAACAGGTCAACGTGCAGCACGTATTGCACAAAGGTAATGGTGTCCAAAAACGTATGCGGAATATAGAGAAAGGCGCCAATCAAAAAGATGATCCATCCGATTGCTGACCAGTTGCGGAACATATAGCGCACGAGTGAGCAGATGATATGAATAATGGCGACGACGAGAACCATTTCCAAGAAGATCTGATCGGAGAATTTCGCCAAGATCTCATAGGAGAGATTGCCTTCGCTATCCTTGGAAGCCAGACGCAGAAATTCCGGACCAGTCTTAATGTTCATGATCTCAGGGTACTTCTTCAACCAGTACTCGTAAGCCATCCCACGGTGCTCGAGATAGTACTCCGCCTTCTTCTCCGCTAACCACGTAATGAGAGATACCTTACGCAAGGGGTTGTCGACGCCAAGGCTGATCCCGAAAAAGGAAGCGCTCGAAATACCCCACAAGATGCAAGCTGTCGCCAGAATAGTGACGAGATTAAAGAAACGGCGGCCTGTATCTCCTACCTTGGTGAACTTCAGCTTGAGATAGATGGCGATACCCAGGAAAACAAGACCATACCCCCCATCCCCTACAATCATCGCAAAGAAGAGCGCAAAGAAGCACAACACCCATAACGAAGGGTCTTTGTCTGTATGTGCCGGCGTGTCGTAGATGTGGACAAGGTCCTCGCCAATACGGCTAGCGCCTTGGTTCTCTAGGCAGGTTGGAATGGCATCGTTCGGATCGATGGCAACCTCTTCGCAATGCACAGCCATCTCTTGCAATAGGGGTTGCAGCTCCTGAATCTTGCTTTCAGGCACCCATCCCTCTACGGCAAACAACGTATCATTGAGCGGTTTGTCAGCATAGGCTTGCGCCGTCACCAGGTTGGCGTGGTTGAGTTTAACCTTCAAGACGTCATGGAGGAAATCTTCATACTTGGCATAGGTTTTGAGCGATACCTCAGCATCATGGCGTTCTTGTTCAATACGTTGCAATTGCTGCCGCAGCTCTCCAGCAGGCTTGTCAATCTTCATCTCGATCAGCCCAGGATACTGGGTCACGTCGCTGTTAATGGCAACAAAGTAGTCCAAACCCGATTCATTACCGACGTGGATGAGATTGGCCTCACCATCCAAATGTTCGGCACTGCCCTGGGGTCCGCAATAAAACTGAATCTTGCGATGCCCATACTTATCCAAATAGGTGATGTCGTCTTTATTGAAATCGCCAAAGATCGCCACAAGCACCCACTCGAGCTTGAGAAAGCGCGCCTGATCAACACGCTTATCGATAGTCTCCCGCAGCCTGATGATATCACTCACCAGCTCATCAGCATGGTCAAAGTCGACAGCTTCCTCTTGCTCCATGACCGGTAACTCGCGGACGATCTTGATGGCGGCTAAGACGCGGTCTATCTCTTCAGGCACATGCTTGTAAGGGGTGGGGTTGCTGTCGATAAAATGAATGATACCCGCGCGCTGCGCAGTTTTAAAGAACTGCTCTCGTTGTTCTTCCAACCCCAGAAACAAAAACTTACGCACATCAATACGCATAGCTGGGCTCCTGGGCGGATTCAAGGGTCTTGCGGCGTCCCGCCTCGATTTTGTTCTTAGCCACTTTAGCACGACCAACGGCGGCTAACTCCTGATCACCAAGGAAGACGCGGATCTTCTTGATATTGGCCTTCGCACGGGGAATCAAGATCTTCTCAAAGAGGTTAACGCGAATCGATACTTCACGCAGTTCGCGCTCTAGCGCAGCCTTCTTCTCTTCAGCGATCACAACCTTAACCCTAGCTGTAGCCGATTCGCGCAAGACCACAATCATGCCATCGACCCAAGGAGGCGTTTCCATCAAGCTGTAATCGAGTTTATGAAACTCTACACCTTCAAAAAAAGGAACTTCTACACCAGCGTAGTTTTCATAGTGACGCAGGATCTTCTTCACCTTCGCCACCTGGGTGGGGTGTATTGCTGTCTTAGTGGAGAGCAACGCCGCCGATGTTTCGGCGCGTTTGCGAGTTTGCTCTAGCTCTTGGCTGAGCTGCAAGATCTCTAGCCGCGCTTTCTGCACTTCAGCCTGCAACATCGCCTTCTTCAGCTGTAGGGTAGGGAGATACTTCTCCAGCTGCCCCAACCGCCGCTGCTGTGCCCGCAATTCGTTCTTTGTCAGCTTGATCTCCGCCACCAGCCATATCCTCCGTTATGCTTCGCTAGCTAAGGCTTCATGAGAACTATGGACATCGGCCGGCCAAAACTTGTCGACAAGGGCTTTCTTAATGCCAACCTGTTCCGCTGTGAAGCAGGTAGCAAGGATGCGCCACCCCTGATCCAACGCTTCCTCTAGAGGCCTGTTAACCTCTAGGTTCATCATCTCAGACTCAAAGGCATCGCTGTACTTCAGCAACTGTTCGTCCCAACGCGATAGCTTAAAGCCCATCCCTTGCCTCTCGCGCGCTTTCTTACTGTCAGCATAGAGGCGTATCATCGCATTGGCGAGGTCAGCATGGTCCTCACGCGTCACCTTGCCGATGACGAGCTGCTTGAGTCGCGATAATGACCCAAACGGATCGATAGCTCCGTCATGGAGGTAAAACTGCCCTTCTGTGATGTAGCCGGTATTGTCCGGAACAGAGTGCGTGACGTCGTCACCCGGCATCGTCGTCACACTGATGATCGTGATGGAACCGCTACCTTCGATCAACACCGCCTTCTCATAGCGGCTAGCGAGGTCAGAGTAGAGCGACCCCGGATAGCCGCGGTTCGAAGGCACCTGGTCCATCGTGATGGCAATCTCTTTGATCGCATCGGCGAAAGCTGTCATGTCTGTGAGGAGAACGAGGACATCCTTGTCTTCCATCGCAAACTTCTCCGCACACGCCAACGCCATGTCAGGCACAAGCAAACACTCTACAGCAGGGTCAGTGGCGCGGTGGATAAACATCACCGTCTTGTCCATCGAACCCCATTCTTCAGCGTTGTCGATGAAGGCCTGGTAGTCTTTGAACGTCAACCCCATGCCACCGATGATAACCACGTCAGCGTCCGTCTGGTTGGCGATACGCATCAACAGAGCGTTATAAGGTTCACCAGCCACCGAGAAGATGGGTATCTTCTGCGACTTGACCAAACAGTTAAAGACGTCGATCATCGGAATGTTAGTCCGTACGAGGTCGCGAGGGATGATACGCTTAGTAGGGTTGAAGGAAGGCTGGCCGATGTTAACCTTCTCGCCGCGGACCTCCGGCCCGCCGTCGATGGCGTCGCCAGCGCCGCTAAGGCGGCGCCCAAGCAAGTCCTTACCATACACCGCCTGCATCTGATGTTTGAGGAAGGTCACTCGGTCATGCGTAGAGATACCACGGGTGTTTTCAAACACCTGCAGCGTCACGCGGTTACCCTCTATGCGTAGCACAGAGGCATAGACGCTGCGGCCGTCAGCTAAGTCAATGCGCGCCATCTCCCCCAACGCCACCCCTTCAGCAATGACGGTGATCAGGCTGTCTCTTATACACATCTGACGCTGCCGACGACTAGTCGGGTGTTTGTGTGGGG
>CAMFKD010000054.1 GCA_945957095.1 uncultured Chlamydiae bacterium | reverse complement strand
TTTCAGTTTTGCTAGACCCCGTGAACGCGTACTCTGTTCACATCTATCTCCTGTTGGGGTACACTGTTCCTTCAACTAAGGAGTGGAGTTAATGAAGCAAGGTGGTGGTCTAGTTGCATTAGTATGTCTGCTGGTGGTGTTGTGTTCTCAGACTCAGGCGGAAATCAGGCTTGTTGAGGCGATTACTGTTCTAGAAGAGGTCGTTGACAATGAAACCTTAGTTCTGACGGACATCGATACGACTTTGATGGAGTCTGCAGTAAGCTTGGGGTGGTCACAATGGTGGCAGCATGTGCGCCAGGCACTGCAACGGAATGGGCTAGAAAAAGCCACTGTCTTACCCATCTTGAATCCGATGGTCGGATGGATCATGCAGCACATCCCTATGAAGCCGATGGAATCCTGTACGGCCGAGGTAGTGGCTAATATCCAAAACAGGGGTATTACCATTTTGGCGTTGACAGCTCGTCACCAAAGGGCTCCTTTTTGTCCACACTTTGATTGGGTGACGCGCAAGCATTTGCGCGACATGGGTATTGACTTTCGCCGCAGCTGCTTGCCCGACGGCATCAAGGCTTCTGACGAGGAGTTTGTCGCATGGGGTTATCATGAAGGCGTCATCTACACCAATGGACAACAGAAAGGACCTAGCCTCATGGCTTTTCTGCGACACCACGGGTATCGGCCTTCGCGTGTTGTCTTGATCGACGATCGGTTGGATATGCTCGAGTCTGTTGAAGAAGTGTTGCAACAGGAGGGGATTCCTTTCTTAGGGCTTCATTATGTGAGAGAAGAGCCTCCCTTTCACCTTGCCGCTGCCAATGTCCAGTGGCATAGTTTATTGACGACGGGCTTCGTTCCCACGGATGAGGAAGCGTTGGCAATGTTTGCTCAAGGTCCTAAGCGTTCGCCCGACTTCTTCCTCGAATGCATCATTGAGCACATGAAGGCTATCCTACTATCTGTTCACCACTGATCTCTGTCGTGAACATGTACCTGTCCTATCTCACTATTCTAGTGACTAATAGCCCTTTTAATGATAAGCTATTTCTTTTGAACAAATAGTAATGACATAAGAGGAATCATGAGCGCCAGGGTATTGGTTTTGTTTGTTGCGATAGTTCCATTATTGGCCTTTGGAGCTTCCTCGGAGCAGGAAGTCAAGGATCGCATGATTCGAGATATCGACAGTCTTCAAAATACTTTTGAAGTCAAATATGCCCCGGCCGAGTGGAAAAGTCGCTATGCCGGATGGGATCTCTCTACGGAGATTAGTAAGACTAAACAGCGCATCGAAGAACTAGATGATCTAAATACAAAAGCTTACCAGCGTGCGATCAGACAGTTTTTTCTCTCCACCAAGGATTACCACGTTGGTGTTAGCTTTTGGTCGACAGAGTGGGCTGCGTTGCCTTTTAGGGTCTGTGGTGCAGGGGGAAAGTACTACATCTCATATATCGACCGTTCGCGTTTACCGTTGCGTTCTTTTCCTTTTCAGTTGGGTGACGAGCTTGTCATGTTTAATGGCCGTCCTACTGATGATGTCGTACAGGAATTGCGTGCGATAGAGGTTGGTGACGCCAGCCCAGACACCGACCAAGGCTTAGCTGAGATCTATCTGACCGATAGAAAGGGGAGGCTAGGCCATATTGTTCCTAGCGGTCCGGTCATCATCGATGTGCGCTCCACGAAGATGGAGACGACATCGTCATATCAGATTATGTGGGATTACAATCCAGAGAAGATTAAAGAGCCTGTTTTCAAGACTATGGCGAGTGACAGGGAATCGAGTAGGAGTCCTTTTTATCGAAAACTGATGCGCGCTCCGCTTGCCGATGTATTAGTGGCCAGCTATCACACGGAAGGGCCCTATCGCGATCCTAATGAGCTGGGGGCTAGAGAGAGCTTTATCCCACCTTTAGGCAAGGTACTGTGGCAATCGCAGCCTTCCAATCCTTTTCACGCCTACCTCTTCGAAACGGCTAACCGCAAAAAAATTGGTTATGTGCGTATTCCTGATTACTACCCGATGGCTACTGGTGACCCAGGTGACATGCATGTGAACGCTTTTGCTGAGATCATCGCTTATCTGGAAGAGAACAGCTCTGCTTTAGTGATCGACCAGGTGAACAATCCTGGTGGCTCTCTCTTCTATTTGTATGCGTTGGTTTCGCTTCTTAGCGACCAGCCTTTACATACTCCTAAGCATCGGACGACCATCACGCAGCGGGACGTCGCTTACGCGCTAGCCGCTGAAGAGCTCCTTGCCCAAGTGAATTGTGACGACGATGCTTGTGATGTTCTAGGGGATACCATGGAAGGTTATCCCGTTACCTACCAATCTTCGGCTTTCATGCTGCATTTCTTTCGTTTTATCATTGATGAGTGGAATGCGGGGCGTCGCCTGACGAAGCCTTGTTATCTCTATGGGGTAGATTGGATCAATCCCTATCCCAGTAAACGGTACACGAAGCCCATTTTGCTACTTGTCAACAGGCTCTGCTTCTCGGGTGGTGACTTCTTGCCCGCCATCTTGCAGGATAACCGCCGCGTCACAGTGTTTGGTACCAAAACGGCGGGAGCTGGCGGCTATGTCGATGTCTATAGCTACCACAACCCCTTCGGTATTTCTGAAATTCATTACACGGCGTCGATAGCGGAGCGCATCGACAACAATCCGATTGAAAACTTAGGGGTCACACCTGATATTTTCTATGATATTACGGAAGATGACCTCAAAAATAACTTCCGAGGTTATGTACAAGCTGTTTTGGATGCTGTCGATAATTTGACTCGGTAAAGGACATGAAAGCTTCGCTTATCACGATCTTAAGAGACTCTAAGACGAACTTGGTAGACTTCCGGCGTGCGACGCATAAGCTAGCTTCTATCTTGGCGGCTGAAGCTGCTGCACACCTAGGTTATGAACAGGTTCAGGTACAGACCCCATTGGCTTCTGCCAAAGGCGTGAAGTACCAAAGCCGTCTCATCCTGGCTCCGGTGTTGCGTTCTGGTCTTGCTCTGTTGCCTTCCTTTTTACAGTTCTTCGATGATGCCCTGGTAGGGATGATTGGTGCTCAGCGCGACGAGGTAACGGCGATCGCTCACGGATACTATTGTAAGCTACCTGCTATCCATCCAAAGGACGATGTCATCATCCTCGATCCTATGATCGCCACAGGAGGGAGCGGTGTCATGACGCTAAAAGCGGTTAGAGATGCCGGTGCTGCGGAAGAGAGGATCATCTTTGCTTCGGTGATCGCTGCGCCAGAGGGGTTAGCTTCGCTGAAGAAGGAATTTCCGAAGGTGTGTGTCATCACTGCGCAAATCGATGAGCGCTTAAATGACCGTAAGTATATTTTGCCAGGTCTTGGTGATTTTGGTGATCGGTTCTTTGGCACATGTTCACCTATTCCACCAGACTAAACAGGTACCTGTTGGGGGGCTCGGTATCATGAGTGAATTTCCGAAGGCGATCGTACCAGAAGATTCTATTAGTCAAGAGCGTCAAGAGCGCATGCACAGGCTCATTCGTGCCTCGACCTTTGGTGTGTCGTTGCGCGGTGGGGTCATTGCGATCGAACTCTTCGGCTACGCTTTTTTCAATAGCTCGGCGTTGTTGGCCGATGCCTTAGCATCCCTCATGGACGTCGCCTCAACCCTCTTTCTTATCGTCAGTATTCGCTTAGCTAGCCGTCCGCCCGACGACAACCATCCCTTTGGGCACGGGCGCTTCGAGCCGTTGGCAGGGCTGCAGCTTGGCATTCTGCTCGCCCTTGTTGGCGGTTTCGTCTTGTTTCAGCAAGTCGATAGTCTCATGTTTCATCTGCCTAAGCCTCCAATCGACTCCAGGGCATGGCTTGTTCCAGTCGCTGCTGTGTTAATGCTGGAAATAGGATACCGGCAAGCTATGCGCGCTGCCAAAGATAACCACAGCCCGGCTCTAGCGGCAGATGCTTGGCACTACCGCATCGATGCCCTCAATAGCGTTCTAGCTGCCATTGCTTTGATTGCTGGTGCCTTTTTCCCTGCCTGGAGTGTGGATCTCGACTTCCTAGGAGCTTTGGCGATTGCTGTTTTTATGATCACGATTGGCCTATATGCCTGTAAAGGAAATCTCAATCAGCTGCTAGATCATGTCCCCGAGCAGCACTTCTTCGATACGGTTAATCAAGCGGCTAAGAGGGTCGAAGGGGTCTTAGAAACGGAAAAGGTGCGCATTCAACAGTATGGTCCAGACGCTCATGTCGATATCGACATCGAAGTTGATCCCGCCATGAGCGTCGATGAAGCGCACCGTATCAGCCAGCGTGTCCGTGCCGAAATCCAGAGAGATTGGGCAGCCGTGCGCGATGTCACTGTCCACATCGAGCCCTACTACCCAAACGATCACTAGTTCGTTTTAACGGTTGTTTTGGTTGTACATATCGAAGATTTGGCCACCTTGCGTTTGTGGGTTTTGACCCATCGGATCGTCGTTGCCATTATCGTTGTTGTTACCGTCGTTAACGGGGACAACTACCGTGCCATTACCGCCCTGTTCATCAATGACAGCAGGACTGTGGTAGTTACCGTAGCCTCCCGGGTGCTCGTTAGGGTGGTAGTCGCGGTGCTGGTTGTTGTGATTTTCATAGTGATGGTGCTCTCCGCCTTGCATGTGGTGTTCTCCACCCTGCATATGGTGCTCTCCGCCTCCATGCTCCATGGGATGTGCTTCCGCAACCATGGCCATTCCCAGGGTAAAAAGGACCGAGAGAGACAAGATGCCAATTTTTTTTGTTAGTGCATTCATAGTTTTTTTCCTCACAGATATGTAGACTGTTGCACGCTATCTATGCCATCGGCGTGCCAAATTTAATTACCTGATACATTAAGCTTTATCTTCTTATAATCATTATCTAATAATATAAATTATTTTACTAGTATCTTTGCGTAAACGTGATGAGATAGGTGCATACCCCAAAGAATCTGAAAAGTTGGGTATACATAGGACTGATGTGTAACTTCTCAAAAAGTCCTGGCGCGCTGACCTGCTGCGCTGGCCATTCTAAGCATTTCGTTCCTCAGAAATAGCTGACGCTATTCCCTCGTCGCGAACCACCCAGACTGTCTCAGCTCGCTAGGTCATCACGTGCCAGGACTTTTTGAAAGGCTACACTGATGCCAATTGATAAAAAACAAGTCATTTTTTTTGGGTTGTCTGCGATCTAAAAGCATAGAAATACAAATAGACATAAAAGTAAAAGTCGGATAAAATTGTTTTATCTCGATAACGTTGATTGGAGGTTATATGAATAGTACACCTTTCCCAGCAGGCCCAGTTGATCCCGTTGATCTAGCAAATCCTGAGGCTGCTTTCAGAAGATTCAATGATGAGCTTGTTCAGCTGAATAAAGATTTAAAAGTAGCGCATCCTAACACAACAGATGAGAAGATTGCCTATGTTCAAAAACAAATCAATAGAATGGATCTGATCATAAAAAAATATGATTTGGAGGCAACAATACACAATGCATTTTTGCTTCAATTAAAAGATGATCCACATCCAGCAGTTCGTAAAATACTAGAATCTCCTGATATTGAAGCTTCAAATATTTTCCAAGTTACAGGAGAGCATTATGAAAGGGACAGCAGGGATTATTTTGTGCAGACGAGAGAAAACTTTGTGCGGAAGCTGGAGGAGCTGCGGCAGCCACCAGGATCATGAAATGTTCAGTAAATATGGTGTTATTGCATAATTTATCTTAGGACAAATGGGAGCTTGCTGCGACTAAAGATAGATTGCAAGTGTGTGAATCGAGATACATGTTCACCTATATCCCATTGGTGCCCTTGTGAGTGCCCTTGCCCAGAGTCCATAAATCGGGCTCGGGCACACACAGGGTCTCGAAAAACTGTTACATTCATTAGCGGTTATTAGGGTCGTAGCTGTCGAAGATCTGGCCACCTTGTGTCTCTGGGTTTTGAGCCATGGGGTCGTAATTAGGGTCGTTGTAGCCATTGTTGTAATATCCGCCATCATCGTAGCCACCGCCATAGTAGCCGCCAGAGGGCACGACGACATCGGTCGTGTTTTGTCGGTAGTAATTTTGCCCTTGCCAATGGTTGTCATAGCTGCGGTTTTGGTTCCAACCTTGTTGCTGGTAGTTGTGATGTTGCCATTGTTCGCCCCCGCCCTGATGCTGCCACTGTTGTTGGCCTCCGCCGTGGAACTCTCCACCACCGCCCATTCGACCGCCGCCTCCGCGTTCTGCTGAAGCATTTGTAGATAGCATCAAGGTAGCTGCTAGTAAGAATGAAATGGCTCCATACTGACGTATGTTCATGGTTCTTCCTGGGTTGAAAGGTTAATTGTTATTAGGATCGTAGCTGTCGAAGAGATCGTTAGCCTCAACACCGCCACTGTCATTGTCATAGTTGGTGTACCCTGCAAAGCCGCCGGTGTCGTACGGAACGGTAGAGGGATAAGGGTCGGGATCCGAGGCGCCTTGCTGATAAGGTGCATTGTCGTAGTAATAATAGCGACCATTATACTCGTAATAAGGGGCTCCGTTGTTATTGTATTGGGCGTGTAAAGCAGGCGCAACGCAGGATAGCCCTACTAATCCTAGCAGGGAGAGTGTATGCAACCTTTTCATGATCAATACCTCCTGTTATCGACTTTTTTAGTTCGATAAGATTTGAACATATCGTTTGCACGCTGGGCGTCTGGGAAAGCTGAAGGTGTTGGCTGTGTGTTTCTGTAGTAGCGATCGTAGTAGGGGTCGTAGCCGCTAGTGCTTTGGAACGAAGCATCGTAGTAGAAGGTGGAAATTGGGTTGCCATTAGCGTCATAGATCACCTGGACTCCCTTGGGCATGCGTGTGTAATCGCCATAATTATAGTAAATCGTTTGAGGTGAAGAGCTTGTTCTGGCAACGACTACCGTCGCCATTAACAGGATCAAAATCGTCAGCCGCAAGAGTGCGGGTATTCCCTTAGTCTTCATAATTTTAATTATAGCGCAAACCCCACTTTTTCGTACTTGTTCACCACAGTTTGTCGTTGCCTCGGATTGGTCTCTGGGACTACACTCTATTTTTATCACCAAACAAGGAATATTTCGCTCATGACAACGATAACGACACAGGATCGTCCATGCTGTGCGCAGAGTTTCAATAAGTTAACAGAAGTGATTGCTGGCGGGGTTGGCTCTCCGACGCGCGCTTTCAAGTACGTCGATGAAGCACCGATTGTGGTGAAGCGTGGTGCTGGAGATATGATCTACGACGTCGATGGCAATGGCTATATCGACTACCACATGTCTTGGGGAGCTTTGGTACATGGACATGCTCACCCAGCGGTGATAGGGGGAATCCAACGGCGTTTGGCTGATGGGACCAGCTATGGCTTAAGCTGCCCATTGGAAGAGGAGCTAGCCAGGCTCATTGTCTCTAACGTCCCTTCGGTCGAAAAGGTGCGTTTTGTGGCGTCCGGGACAGAGGCGACGATGAGCGCTTTGCGTGTTGCGCGTGGTTACACCGGTCGCGATTATGTGATCAAGTTCACAGGTTGTTTTCATGGCCATGCCGACTTCTTGTTGGTGCGCGGTGGATCAGCGATGATTGGGCAGACACCGACGGCTTCTTCAGCAGGAGTCCCGGCTGATATGGTGAAGTATACCCTTTGCCTTCCCTATAACGACGTCGAAGCAACACGCGATGTGCTGAATAGCCCTGAATACCGCGATAACATCGCTGCTGTCATCGTCGAACCTATCGCCGGTAACATGGGTGTTGTACCCGGTACCAAAGAGTTTCTCACGATGTTGCGCGAAGAGACAGAGAAGACAGGTGCTCTGTTAATCTTCGACGAAGTCATTACTGGCTTCCGCGTCGCGTTAGGGGGAGCTCAGCAGCTCTATGGTATCAAGCCTGATCTCACTTGTTTTGCTAAGGTGATGGGGGGAGGGACGCAGACGGCAGCCTTCGGTGGAGCGCAGGAGATTATGGACGTCTTGGCGCCCAAAGGTCCTGTCTATCAAGCGGGGACCTTGACGGGTAACCCGATCTCGATGGAAGCGGGCATCCAGACGCTGAAACTATTGGAAGCGCCTGGGGTGTTTGCTGAGCTGGAGAGGAAAGCCTGTCTTCTGTTAGAACCCGTAGCAGAGCGTTTGGAGCGCAAAGGCGCGCCTGCCTGTGTTCAACATGTCGGGTCGATGTTTACGCTCTTTCTTGGAAGGACAGAAATGACCTGTATGGAGGACGCACCTGGCCTTAACGACAGCCTGTTCCGGCGTTTTTACAGCTACCTCTTTGCTAGGGGCATCTTGTTAGCGCCAGCGCAGTATGAAGCGTCGTTTATCAGCACTGTGCATACGGATGAACATCTAATCTATACCAGAGATGTCATCTTGGACTTTATTGAGCAAACGTTTTAGGTGTCGATGATGAGAGTGTGGCTAGCCTTTTTGATGGTATGGATGGTTGGAGCGCTTTCCGCTGCTGACAATAGTCAGCAACGCCTGGCTGAGTTTATCCATTACGACGCAGAGCAGTCACAAACCATTGGCCACATCTACATCGGCGACCGTAACACCGAGATAACGCAGGGCACGTGGCTTTATGTCAAAGCCGCTTTAGACCATTACAAAGAATCCAAACCAGCTTTCATCATCTTAGAGCTGAACACACCGGGAGGACAGGTGTTTGCTGCGGAGCAAATTTCCGATGCCTTGAAAGAGATGGACACCCAGTACCACATCCCCGTTGTAGCCTACATCAACAACTGGGCTATTTCTGCTGGAGCGATGTTAGCCTATTCCTGCCGTTTTATCGTCATTTCACCCGATGCTGCTATGGGAGCAGCTGAGCCGGTGTTACAGTCGGCAGAAGGAGGGTTAGAGACAGCTTCGGAGAAGATAAACTCAGCCTTGCGCGCTGACTTCGCTAACAAAGCACTGTTCTTTGGACGCAACCCAGACATTGCAGAGGCCATGGTGGATAAGGACGTCATCTTGGTGAAGCGCAATGGCAAGATCCTGAAGCTCGATAGCGAGGATCAGATTCGTAAAGGAGGAGATGACCCTGACGTTGTCATCAGTGCTAAGGGGAAGCTTCTTACATTAAACGCTCAAGAGCTTATGACGTTAGGCGTCGCTGACATGGTCGTCAAGACAATGGCTACGAAGCCTATTACCTCTTCGGAACAATGGGAAGGTAAGTGGCCCGCCAATGATATGGCGCTATTCCATCAGCCCTTCTTCGATCAATTTGCCCATGACACCATCGACTCCTTTCGCCCTGATTGGCGCGTCGCCTTCTTCATGTTTTTGGCTAATCCAGTGGTCTCTTCCCTCTTGTTCTTAGGGCTGTTTCTAGGGTTTTACATCGAGATGAGCCATCCAGGCTTTGGCCTGCCTGGGGGGATTGCCCTCACCTGCTTATTTCTGATCTTGCTTTCCAGCTTTGCGATGGAGGCTGCCAACTGGTTAGAGTTGATCCTCATCATTGTTGGCATTATTTTAGTGGCTATTGAGCTGTTTGTGCTCCCTACTTTTGGCATTGCTGGCTTTGTAGGGCTGGGGATGGTCATCGTAGGTCTCTTTGCTTTGGTGTTGCCAGGCATCGGTTCTGTTAGCTTTGATTACGATACCCATACCTGGAATGCAGCGGGGGAAGAGGTTCTCTATCGCCTGTTTTGGCTGTGTGGCTCTCTTGTGTTATCGCTTGTCATCATTGCGCTTTTAGCTAAGTACGTGCTGCCGCGTATCGCAGGGATTAGCCCCTTAGTGCTGGTCGGCGACCAAAAAGGCTATGTGGCCGGTGCCGATCCCAACGAGTTGCCCCAACCAGGTACTAAGGGTATTGTTGTGGCTACGCTGCGTCCTTCTGGACGGATCTCGATCGATGACGTGGGTTACGATGCCGTCAGTGATGGAACGTTTATCGAACGAGGGACGGCGATCCGTGTGCTACGTCTGGAAGGCAGTAAGATTGTGGTCGTACCGGCGGAGGAAGTATGACACTAGCCGTTGTCTTACTGGTGCTGGGCTTACTTCTGATCTTTCTGGAGTTCTACTTTCCTGGTGCTATCATCGGCACTGGTGGCGCGATCATGATCCTTGCCAGCATCATCATTTTTGCCCAGCAGGCCGCTTCTTCAGCTGCAGTATTTGCTTATATTCTCTTCGTAGCTGTCATGATAGGTTTGCTCATCCGCTATACGCTGCGTCGCATCCGCAAGACAGCAAAGGAAGGAACCATCTACCTTGAGAGCGATGAAGCGGGTTTTACAGCGTCACATTTTGATCGCACACTGATAGGCAGGGAGGGGGTTGTGACGGCTGACCTTAAGCCTGCAGGCCATATTGCAGTAGCAGGTCATCACTATCAAGCCTCTTCTGAAGGCAGCTATCTTGTCAAAGGCGCTCCAATCGTTGTAATCGGTGGAAGAGGCGCTTATCTTATCGTTAAACCCTTGAAGAAGGATGCGACTCATGACTAACGTTTTTTTTGCTGCTGAAGTAGGACCGGAAATCTACTTCTTCATCATTCTCTTGGCTATCATCGCCCTCGTTCTGCTTAGTATCATCGGCCGATTCATTGGACTATGGTTTCAGGCGTTTGTGTCGGGGACACCCATCTCCCTCTTTAACATCATCGGTATGAGCTTACGTAAGATTCCTCCAAAGATCATCGTCAATGCTCGCATCGTGTCCTATAAAGCAGGTCTCAAAGATATCAGCGTCTCGGACTTAGAAACGCACTACCTAGCCGGTGGCCGCGTCCAAAACGTTGTTGAGGCGATGATTGCCGCAGATAAGGCTAATATCCCTCTAGACTGGCGTCGCGCAACAGCGATAGATTTGGCGGGGCGTAATCTAAAAGAGGCCGTACAGACCTCTGTCAATCCAAGAGTCATCGATTGCCCGAGTGCAAATCCTAATGACTTCATCGCTGCCGTTTCTAAGAACGGTGTGCAGCTTCTGTGTCGCGCCAGGGTTACCGTTCGCACCAATATCGTTCAGCTGGTTGGCGGTGCCACTGAAGAGACCATCATCGCTAGGGTAGGCGAAGGCATCGTAAGCGCTATCGGTGGTGCAGACACTCATCTGGACGTACTAGAGTCGCCCCAGCGTATCTCTAAGCTTGTGCTGGAGAAAGGACTTGATGCGTCCACAGCTTTCGAAATCTTGTCGATCGACATCGCTGACATCAATGTGGGTGAGAACATCGGCGCCAGATTAGAAGCCGACAAGGCCGAATCGCAGAAGCGTGTAGCACAAGCGAAAGCTGAAGAGCGCCGTGCCATGGCCGTCGCCGTTGAGCAGGAGAACAAAGCTAAGGTCAAAGAGATGGAAGCGAAGCTTGTGGAAGCGCGCGCTGCCATCCCTATTGCCATCTCCAAGGCCTTTGAGAAAGGCAATTTAGGCATCATGGACTACATGCGCATCCAGAATATCCAGTCCGACACCGATATGCGTAATTCTCTGTCTAAAGGCGAAGAAGGCTCGAAAGGAGAACCAGGGACGACATAGCATGAGCTTTATTGAGTTTATCGGTTTCATCATTGCTTTGGTGGCATTGGCGGTCCTCTCAGCGCGGAAAGCACAGGAGGAACGTCGTCGGCGTATGCATCCTGAAGAGTTCCAGCATGAGAAAGAGGAAGAGGAACGCGCCTACCGCGAGCTCTTAAGGAACTTGGACCTCCCTATCCCTAAGGAGTTGGAGGCCGATACACCTCCGACTCCAACTCGCGTTGTTGCATCTGCTCCAACTGCAGCGCCAGCTTGGAAGGCTCCCGTGACTAAGCGTCTGGTGCGGTCAGACTTTAAGTTTAGCTCACGTATCGATTCTCGTCGCCAGCCCACACGTATCGAAAACAGACGCCTCAACCTGTCTCTTATACACATCTGACGCTGCCGACGACTAGTCGAGTGGTGG